>CAZUKJ010000264.1:0-1565 GCA_964620855.1 uncultured Oscillospiraceae bacterium | reverse complement strand
GCGGCTTTGGCGTCGCGGCGGAGTGCGTAGAGGTTCAACCGGTTGCACCTCCGGCTTTGACGGCGTCGATGAACGCTTTGGTATCCGCTGCCTTGAACAGGGCGCTGCCTGCAACGAGCACGTTTGCACCGGCTTCGATGCAGACCTTTGCCGTCTCGAGGTTTACGCCGCCGTCGACTTCCAGCTCACAGTCCGGATACGAACGGTCAATGGCTTCGCGCAGCGCGCGGACCTTCGGCATCATATCGGCCATGAACGACTGGCCGCCGAAGCCCGGCTCCACCGTCATCACGAGAACCAGATCGCACAGCGGCAGCAGCGCAAGCGCCGTCTCAACCGGTGTACCCGGCTTGATGGAGACGGCCGCGCGCACGCCGTTTTCGCGGATCTTTTTGAGTGCGGCGATCGTGTTTTCCATGGTATCGGCCTCGGCGTGGATGGTCAGGATGTCGGCGCCTGCCTTGCAGAAGTCGTCGACGTAGCGGATCGGACGGTCGATCATCAGGTGTACGTCAAGCGGCGCTTCGGCAATGCGCTTGATTGCCGCAGTGACCGGGATGCCGATGGTGATGTTCGGAACGAACAGACCGTCCATAACGTCAACATGGATATAGTCTGCACCGGCGTTTGTGACGTGGCGGATATCGCGTTCGAGATTGACGAAGTCGGCAGAGAGAATGGACGGGGCGACTTTGATCATAATCGTTTCCTCCGTATGACAGATTCCGGCACGAAAACAAGCCGTGCCGCATAGAATTGGATACGCGGCAATGAATCGCGGGCGATGGCTCTCTCTCCTGCGCAGGCCTGCTTTGTGCCGCTTGATATAGCGGGGCCGCTTGTCCGGCCCCGCAGCTTGAGAACGACCGGTTACCACAGATCGGACGCGCCGACGAGCTTGGCGGAGTAGCCCGCGTCGGCAAGCGCCTGCATAATGGCGTCCTTGTGGGCATGGCCAAAGGCCTCGAGCGTAACTTTCAGCTCCACGGCGCTCTGGCGGTTGGTGGAGACGAACTGGTTGTGGTCGAGCTTGATGATGTTGCCCTGCTGCCCGGCGACGATCTGTGCCACGCGGACGAGCTCACCCGGACGGTCCGGCAGAAGCACAGAGAACGAGAACACGCGGCCGCGGTCAAACAGACCGAGCTGGATGAGCGAAGACATCGTGATCACGTCCATATTGCCGCCGGAGAGCACCGAGACAACATGCTTGTTTTCAAAACCGAGGTGCTTGAGTGCCGCAACGGTCAGAAGTCCGGAATTTTCGACGATCATCTTGTGCTTTTCCATCATGTCGAGGAAGACCTCGATCAGCTCGCTGTCGTCGATGGTAATGATATCGTCGAGATTCTGCTGGATGTACGGCAGAAGCTTGTCGCCGACGGTACGGACGGCGACGCCGTCGGCAATGGTGTCGACCGTGTCAAGCGTGACGGGATGGCCGGCCGCAAGGGCGGCCTTCATGGAGGCTGCGCCGGTCGGCTCGACGCCGATCACCTTGACGCTCGGATTGAGCAGCTTGGTCAGCGTGGCAATGCCGGTGGCCAGACCGCCGCCGCCGATCG
>CAZUKJ010000263.1:0-1570 GCA_964620855.1 uncultured Oscillospiraceae bacterium | reverse complement strand
GCTCACCAACCGAAACTTCAACTCGCTCAGCCAGCAGGTCATTGCCGCCAATCAGATGTTCCGTCCCGGCGACAAAATGCTGGCGGCCATGCCGCTGTTCCACGGCTTCGGTCTGGGCGTCTGCATCCACACGATGCTGACGCAGGGCGGCCGCTGCATCCTCGTTCCGCGTTTCACCCCCGAAAGCTATGCCAAGCTGATCATCAAGCAGCGCTGCAACTTCATCGCGGGCGTTCCGACGCTCTATGAAGCGCTGCTGCGCCTGAAGACCATGGACGGCGCCGACCTCAGCTGCCTGAAGGGCGTCTTTTCCGGCGGCGACTCCCTGTCCGTGGAGTTGAAGAAGAAGTTTGACAAGTTCCTTGCCGATCACCACGCCACCATTCAGGTGCGCGAAGGCTACGGCACAACGGAAACCGTAACCGCCTGCTGCCTGACGCCTGCGCATATGCACAAAAAAGGCAGCATCGGTCTCCCCTTCCCGGACACTTATATCAAGATCGTAACGCCCGGCACGGACCACGAGCTTCCCTACGGCGAGGAAGGCGAGATCCTGCTGGCCGGTCCGACCGTGATGAAGGAATACATGAACCACCCGGAGGAAACGGCGCAGACGCTCCGAACCCATGCCGACGGCCTGACTTGGGTATATACCGGCGACCTCGGCACAATGGACGAGCAGGGCTTTGTCTACTTCAAAGGCCGCGCCAAGCGCATGATCATTTCCTCCGGCTACAACATCTATCCCGGTCAGCTGGAAAACATCCTCGACGCACATGAGTATGTCCAGATGAGCTGCGTAATCGGCGTTCCGGACGCCTACAAGATGCAGAAAGTCAAGGCATTCGTCAAACTGAGCGCCGGTATCGCCCCCACCGAAGAGACCAAGCAGGTGCTGATGGAGTACTGCCGCAAGCACATTGCCAAGTACGCCATGCCGTATGACATCGAGTTCCGCGAGGATATGCCCAAGACGCTGGTCGGCAAAGTTGCATACCGCGTTCTGGAAGAAGAAGAGCTGTGCAAGCAGGCTCAGGAAGGAGCTGCAGATGGAAAATAAAAAGCAGGCTCTCGGACAGGCGCTGAAATTTACGCTGTTTTCGATCTCCGCCGGTATCATTCAGATTGCTTCGTTTTCCCTGTTGGAGCTTTTCACCGATCAGTATTGGATCGCGTACCTGACGTCTTTGGTGCTCTCGATCCTCTGGAACTTTACGCTCAACCGGAAATACACCTTCCGCTCCGTCGCCAATGTGCCCGTGGCAATGGCCAAAGTGTTCGGGTTTTATCTCGTGTTCACGCCCGTGTCCACCTACCTTGGCAACCTCGCCGAGAGTCACGGCGGAAACGATTTTCTGATTCTTGCCGTAACCATGATTGCCAATTTTGTGCTGGAATTTGTTTTTTGCAAATTTGTTGTCTATCGCGGAAACGAAAACACGCAGGATTGCTGAAGTTCTGTTTCGGCAAATCTTCAGCCGCAAAATAAGAACAAACGACACCGGGAATTAGTTTGGTGCTCGTAAAACAGTGAACGGAGCGTATCGATACCGATACGCTCCGTTTTGTA
>CAZUKJ010000262.1:0-1593 GCA_964620855.1 uncultured Oscillospiraceae bacterium | reverse complement strand
GTCGAGACGGTTCTGACGCGTTCTCCACATGCAAACACGGTGTGCATTTCCTCGCAGGTCGGCTGCCGGATGGGCTGCAAATTCTGCGCGTCGACCATCGGCGGCAAGGTTCGTGACCTGACGCCGTCGGAAATGCTTGACGAAGTGCTCTTTACCCAGATCGACTCCGGCCTGCCGATTTCCAACATCGTGCTGATGGGAATCGGAGAGCCGCTGGACAATTTTGACACGGTTTTGAAGTTCCTGTCACTCGTCAACAGTCCGGATGGAATGAACATCGGTATGCGTCACATCAGCCTTTCAACCTGCGGTGTTGTTCCGAAAATTGACAAATTGGCAGAGTATCGGTTACAATTAACATTATCCGTTTCTCTGCATGCGCCGGATGATGAGACCCGCAGCAAGATCATGCCGGTCAACCAGCGCTATAATGTTGAGGCGCTGCTCGCAGCGTGCCGCCGTTACTTTGAAACGACCGGCCGCCGCATTTCCTTTGAATATTCGATGATCCGCGGTGTGAACGATTCGGTGGCGCAGGCAAACCTGCTGGCGGACAAGCTGGCCGGTATGGGAGCGCATGTGAATCTGATTCCGCTGAACTATGTTGACGAGAGTCCGCTCGTTCCGAGCACCAGAGAGGCGATCGCCACATTTCAGAAGACCCTGGAGTCCCGCGGCCTGACGGCGACGGTTCGCCGCAGCCTTGGCGGTGACATCGACGCATCCTGCGGCCAGCTGCGCCGCAAACAGATGCAGCAACAGCAGTAAAAATCCGGAAAGGAGTGGTATCATGCAGGCGTGGTCACTGACCGACTGCGGTCTTGTTCGGGAACAAAATCAAGACTATTGTGATATTGTACGCTTTTCGGAGGAGCAGCTGCTTGTGATTGTCTGCGACGGCATGGGCGGCGCGAAATCCGGAAATGTAGCCAGCCGTCTTGCGTGCGAAGTCTTTACAGAAGAAATCCGCCGCAGCATCCATCCTGCGATGAGCCAGCTCGAGATCGCATCCATGATGCGCGCTGCCTGTGCATTGGCCAATCTGACGGTTTTTGAGCAGTCGAGACTGATGCCGGAGTTTCAGGGGATGGGCACGACGCTGGTTGCGGCATTCCTCTCCGGAAGGCAGGCAACGATTGCTAATATTGGTGACAGCAGGGCATACTATCTCAACCAGCTCGGCATCACCCAGATTACCACCGACCACTCCGTGGTGGAGGATATGGTTCGAAGAGGCGAGCTGACGCCGGATCAGGCGCGCCGTCATCCGCGCAGAAATCTGATCACACGCGCGGTCGGCACGGAACCGGAGGTGGAGTCTGATCTGTTCACCAAAACCTTGAACGGCCGCGATTTTCTGCTGCTGTGTTCCGACGGCCTGTCGTCCGTCGTGTCGGATCAGGAGATCCTGTTTGAGGTTGTTCACGGCGCAAATCCCGGGAATTGCTGCCGAAGGCTGCTCAACATTGCCAACGCTGCCGGTTCGCCGGATAACGTAACGGTCGTGCTGGTCAAAGCCTGAGCGCATGCTGCGCAGTCTGCCGCCAAGCGGTAAAAAACATTGGAAGGTTACGGAGCAAGTATGGACAAATA
>CAZUKJ010000261.1:0-1597 GCA_964620855.1 uncultured Oscillospiraceae bacterium | reverse complement strand
GCAGATGTCCGCGCAGCAACCCCGTCGACCGGCGCAGAGATTGTGGCGCCGGATCAAACGGAGCTTCGGACCCATCTGCATCATCTTCAGGCCAGAATGTCGGAAGCAATGCTGCAGCGTATTCGCTTGTCACGCAATCAGCTCACCCGGATCGCAGCAAGCCGCGCGTTAACTGAGCCTGCTTGTCTGATTCAGGAAAAACATCAGCTGCTTGATTATCAGCAGCGTTGCCTGATCAACGGATACAAAGCTCTGATTCAGAAAAAGCGCCAGCAATTTGTTCGCCTCGCTGCATCGATCGATGCGCTCAGCCCGCTGAAGGTGCTTGGTCGCGGATATGGCTTTGTGCGTGACGCCGACGATCAAATCGTTAAATCTCATGCCGATGTCCAGCCCGGTCAGAAGATTAAAATTTATCTGCAGACGGGCGGTTTGGACGCAACGGTAGACTCGACCTGGGAGGGTTCGTTATGAGTGAGAAATCCATGAAATTTGAACAGTCGATGGCACGGCTGGAAGAGATTGTTCGTATGTTGGAAAAAGGTGATGCGCCGCTGGACGATGCGCTGAAGCTGTTTGAAGAGGGAACAGGTTTGGTACGCAGCTGCAACAGTGCGCTTGACGAGGCGGAGCTTCAGGTCGTGAAACTGATGAAAGGGGCTTCCGGTGAACCGGTTGAACTGCCGTTTGAAGAATATGAGTGAGTTTGAAAAGCAGCTTCAGGCGTACGCAGACCGGATGGATGTGTATTTGGCCGAATACTTCCACGATATGACGCTTCCGCAGGTTCGTTTGTTTGAATCTATGCGCTACAGCCTCCTTTCCGGCGGAAAGCGAATTCGTCCGATTTTGACGATGGCGTTTTGCCATGCCTGTGGCGGGGACGCGGAAAAAGCGATCCCGTTTGCAGCCGGTATTGAGATGATTCATACCTACAGCCTGATTCATGATGATCTTCCGTGTATGGATAATGACGACTATCGCCGGGGACGACCGACCAACCATCGAGCTTTTGGCGAAGCACCGGCCCTGCTTGCAGGCGATGCATTGCTGACGGCCGCTTTTGGTGAAATCGCATCGGCAGATCTCCCGGCCGAGAAGGTCCTGCGTGCTGTAAAGCTTGTTTCCGAAGCCGCCGGTCCGTATGGCATGGCCGGAGGACAGATGATGGATCTGGAAGGGGAAGACCGTGCCCTTTCGGCAGAGTATATCACACAGATTCACCGCCGCAAGACCGGTGATATGATTGAAGCAGCCTGCCGTTTGGGTGTCATTGCCGCCGGTGGTGGGGCGGATTTGGAAAATGCAGCGGCATCATATGCCCGTTCTCTCGGGCTGGCGTTTCAGATTCGTGATGATGTGCTCGACGTCATTGGCGATGAACAGATGACCGGCCGCCCGGCTGGATCGGATACTGCAAACGGAAAATCTACCTTTGCTTCGATTTATGGCATTTCTGCCTGTGATGAGATGGTGCGCAGTGAAACAGCGCGCGCAAAGCAGGCGATCAATGGCCTTGACGATGGTTGGTTCCTGATTGAATTGGCCGATTATTTGGCAGAACGGCAGAAATAACATCGCTTGAATAGAATAACAG
>CAZUKJ010000260.1:0-1658 GCA_964620855.1 uncultured Oscillospiraceae bacterium | reverse complement strand
CGCAGCTCGCCGCAGTTATGGGTACGGGACTGAAACATGGAAAAATCAACTCCAATATTAAAATTCAAACAGGATTATTCGGCATGGGCGGTCAGCAGATTGAGCACATTTTGCAGCCATGCCTCGTCGTCAATCGAGCAGACCCAGTGTTTTGAACTGGTCTTTGTCTCGTAATCGACTTCGATTTTGCCGTAAAAATTATTCACACGCAGCAGGAAATCGCCCGTAACGGTGATCTCCCAGCTGAAGTCGCCTTCTTTGAGCAGATGCGTCTGCGCCGTTTCCGGCAGGAAACTCGAGAGCTTGCGGCGGTAGGCCGTGTCGTTGAGTTCGTGGAGAATGCGGTTGATCGCAGGATCACCGGACTCGAGTGTAACGGTAACATAGTCGGAAGATAGTCTGCCGGACTCGGTTTCCGCGATCGCGTAGGTGTATTGCACGCGATCGGCAGTGGAAAGGTCGAGACCTTTGCACAGGTAGTCCAGCGACAACGGGCGTGAATACATGCACCAGAACAGCAGTACTATGGCGCAGATGCCCAGCGCGATGTACAGCCCGGTTCGGCGTTTTTTCTGCTTCATGTGTTTCCTCCTTCAATGGAACAGGGGGACCAAACAGACGGACTGAAAAACTCAGACTTCCTGAATCGGCTGTGCGGTAGCTTTGGCGCGAAGGCCCTCAGCAATGTGCGCGACCGCCTCTTCGATCGGGACAGTGATCTGCTCACCAACGGTCATGTCCTTGACGGAAACGGTACCGGCGGCGATTTCGTCTTCGCCGAGCAGGACGCAGTAGGGGATGCCGAGCTTGTTGCAATAGCTCATCTTGGCCTTGAACTTTTTCGGCTCGGTGTAGATCTGCGTGCGCAGACCGGCTTCGCGGAGCTGCGTGGCACAGGCGATTGCGGGCGAAAGATCGTCCGTCATCGGCAGAACGAGCACATCAGCAGGCGCGGTGTTCATCTGCGGGTTGAGCATACCCTGCTCACCGAGCACATAGAAAAGGCGGGTCAGACCGATGGAAATGCCGACGCCCGGCAGCTTCTTGTCGGTGTAGAACTCGGCGAGATTATCGTAGCGGCCGCCGGAGCAGATCGAGCCGATCTCCGGGTGGTCGAGCATGGTGGTTTCATAGACCGTGCCGGTGTAGTAGTCGAGGCCGCGCGCGATCGTCAGGTCGACGGCGAAGTTCTCTTCCGGAACACCGAAGCTTGCAAGGTGGCGGACGACGGTTGTCAGCTCGGAAAGGCCGGCGTCAAACTGCTCGTTGCGTCCGGCGTAAGCGGAAAGTGCTTCGAGCACTTCGGCGTTTGTGCCGCGAATGGCGATGAACTTCAGAATTTCATCGGCTGCATCCGGAGCAATGCCAACCTCGTCACACAGCAGCGTGCGGACCTTGTCGGCGCCGATCTTGTCAAGCTTGTCCACCGTGCGCATGACATCGGCGGATTTTTCGCTCAGGCCCTGCATGGCATAGAAGCCGTTGAGGATCTTGCGGTTGTTGACGCGGATCTGGAAGCGCTTGAGACCCAGCGTGGAGAAGGTGCGGTAGATGACGGCGGGGATCTCGGCTTCGTTCATGATGTCCAGCTGACCGTCGCCGATGATGTCGATGTCGGCCTGATAGAACTCACGGAAGCGGCCGCGCTGGGCGCGCTC
>CAZUKJ010000259.1:0-1662 GCA_964620855.1 uncultured Oscillospiraceae bacterium | reverse complement strand
CGGTAACGGCCAGCGGGATACCCTTATAAGCCGGGCCAAACAGCGCATCGGCGCCGCCGGCAGACGGCAGATGCTCGGAGATCGCCGCAGCATAGTAGCGGCCGAGCGCATCGGCCTGCGCGCCGGTCTTATAGTTGCCGGTGTTGATAAAGTACGGCGTCTTACGGCCGGACTTGGTGGTAAAGTCGCCGAACGTCAGAACGCCCGAACGCACCATAAACTCAATAAATTCCTCTTTGTAACCCATGGAAAAACGCTCCTTTGCAAGTGTTTTTTTGATTGTTTTGATTATACCACAGTCTGCGTCAGGTCGCAAACATTTGTTTTAAAATCATTGTACCGCCCGTCACAGCGGCGCGTTCTTGATCTTTGCCCAGGCGCGCGGATATTTCTCCGGCGTCGGTGCAATTTTCCGGATCTTCACGATGCAGTGGCAGACCCCTGCACCGGGGACTTCCACGCGTTCAATCTCGGCTCTCGCGCCGCCGAGCATCCGGATTGCCTGCGCGGCCTCGCGGACTTCCTCCTCGGCGTCCGGGCCTTTGAGCGCATAGAACCAGCCGCCGACTTTGACCAGCGGCAGGCACAGCTCTGCCAGCAGCCGCAGCCGCGCCACAGCGCGCGAGGTTGCAGCGTCAAAGCTCTCGCGGTGCTCCCGGGCATATTCCTCCGCTCTGGCGCAGACGCAGTCGGCCTCCGAGCCGAGCTGCGGCAGCAGCGAAGCCAGCCAGTCGACCTTCTTTGCCGTCGAGTCGAGCAGCGTCAGATGAATCGACGGTTCTGCCAGCTTGAGCGGCACACCGGGAAGTCCCGCGCCGGTGCCTACATCGATCAGCCGGGCGTCTTTCAGATCTGCCACAGTCAGCAGCGTCAGAGAATCGAGAAGATGCAGCCGCGCCGCCTCGACCGGGTCGGTGATGGCAGTCAGGTTCATGACTTTGTTCTGATCGAGCACTGCCTGCCCATAGGCACACAGCGCATCGACGCGCTCATCGGGCAGCGGCAGCCCCAGCTGCGGCAGTCCGGCGCAAAAAGTCTGTTTCATAGCGCGTCTCCTTTGTCATAGTTTTTCACGGTTTGCGGCGGCATATCCTGTCCGCAGAAAAAGGGGCGCAGTGCGCCCCTTTGTCCGTGTCAAGCGCATTGGTGCGTTCGCCTCTGCGAACGGGGATCAAAACGCGATCTTGTTTTCGATGTAAGCCTTCAGCTCAGCGATCGGGATGCGGACCTGCTCCATCGTGTCGCGGTCGCGGACGGTGACGCAGTTGTCGGCCTCGGTCTTGTCGTCGCCGACGGTCTCGAAGTCGACGGTGACGCACAGCGGCGTACCGATCTCATCCTGACGGCGATACCGCTTGCCAATCGAGCCGGCGTCGTCGTAATCGACCATGAAGTACTTCGACAGCTCGTTCTGGATCTCACGGCCTTTCTCGGAGAGCTTCTTGCTGAGCGGCAGCACCGCAACCTTGTACGGCGCGAGCGCCGGATGCAGACGCAGCACGGTACGGACGTCGTTTTTGGCCTCGTCGACCACTTCCTCGTCGTAAGCATCAATCAAAAATGCCAGCGTAACACGGTCTGCGCCCAGCGACGGCTCGACGACATACGGGATGTAGTGCTCGTTCGCCTCCTGATCGAAGTAGGTCTGATCCTTGCCGGAGG
>CAZUKJ010000258.1:0-1668 GCA_964620855.1 uncultured Oscillospiraceae bacterium | reverse complement strand
CCCACCGATGCCGGTATGACAAAACCAAGCTACCAAGTTTGTCATTGCGAACCAGCGCGCACGCTGGTGTGGCAATCCGTAACCCCAAAAGGAGAAGCAACGAGAGAGGACGGAAAAAGAGGGGACGGATGACGCGATGCGCCTCGCAATGACATGGTTGGGCGGCGGTGCGGGAAGGCTGTGGAGAACCGCTTGGGCTGTCTTGGACATCGGTTTTGGTGGTTCTGGCCATTGACTTCTGCGCGCGCTGTCGGTATCATATCCGTGCTGTTACTGCAAAAATGGAGAAAAGAAGGAGAACATCATGAGCTTTATCAAGAAAAACTGGAAGGGCATCGCGCTTTGCCTTGCGATCGCCGTGCCGTCGTGGCTGTTGGTGGAGTTCGTCAGCGCGCTGGAGGTGGTCGGCGCTCCGGTCGTCTCGATCCTCGTCGGCATGATTCTGGGAGTTGTGATGAAGGACAAGAGTGCGTTGAAATCCGGCATTACGTTTACATCGAAAAAGGTTCTGCAGTCGGCAGTTGTTCTGCTCGGCTTCGGATTGAATCTTGCCACCATCGGCAAGGTCGGCGCGACCTCGCTGCCGATCATTGTCTGCACGATCTCCACCTCGCTGATCGTGGCGTTTGTTCTGTGCAAGCTGCTGAAGATCCCGTCGAAAACGGCGACGCTCGTCGGCGTCGGTTCTTCGATCTGCGGCGGCTCTGCGGTTGCCGCGGCGGCGCCGGTCATCGGCGCGGACGACGAGGAAATCGCTCAGGCGATCTCCGTCATCTTTATCTTTAACGTCATTGCGGCGCTCGTTTTCCCGACGCTCGGCGGCGCACTGGGTCTGTCGAACGAGGGCTTCGGCCTGTTCGCCGGTACGGCCATCAACGACACCTCGTCGGTGACGGCTGCGGCATCCACCTGGGACACGCTGCACGGCACAAACGGCGCCGTCCTGGAGTATGCCACCATCGTCAAGCTGACGCGCACGCTGGCGATCATTCCCATCACGCTGGTGCTGGCGCTGCTGCGGATGCGCCGCGAGAAGAAGCAGAGCGGTGCAAGCGGCGCGAAGGTCAGCATCAAGTCGATCTTCCCGATGTTCATTTTGTACTTCGTCCTTGCGTCGGTGGTCACCACGGTTCTGACCGCTGTTTTGTCCGGCGGTGCGCTGGCTGCGGCGAAGGACGTTTTCAGCTTCCTCAAGAAGCTCAGCAAGTTCTTTATCGTGATGGCGATGGCGGCCATTGGCCTGAACACCGACATCATCAAGCTTGTCAAGACCGGCGGCAAGCCGATCCTGCTCGGCTTCTGCTGCTGGGTGGGCATCGCCTGCGTCAGCCTGGCGCTGCAGAAGATGCTTGGCATTTGGTAAGCGATATGGATAACAGCAAAGCCGACCTGTGTGCAAAACAGGTCGGCTTTTTTGCGTCGCGAGCCGGAGGGATTGGCGGCGCGGTGCGGGGACGATGGGGAACGGATTGCCACGGCGCGATGCGCCTCGCAATGACAGTTTTGAGAGCGGGATGCGTGAAGGACGGGGTGCGGTGCGGGCTTGGTATCAGGCGGGCGATCGCAGATCGCCCCTACCGGTATGGTTGGTGGTGCGGAGGAGGACGATGGGGAACGGATTGCCACGGCGCGATGCGCCTCGCAATGACAGTTTTGAGAGCGGGATGC
>CAZUKJ010000257.1:0-1711 GCA_964620855.1 uncultured Oscillospiraceae bacterium | reverse complement strand
GCTCCTGAGAGAACTCTTCCTTCGTCAGCTCGCCCGCCAGGCAGCGCTCACCAAATACGACGATACGGTCGGACATGCCAAGCAGTTCTTCCATATCGGAGGTGATCATCACGACGCACTTGCCTTCTTCGCAAAGGCCGTTGATCAGCTCATAGATCTCATACTTTGCACCGACGTCGATGCCGCGGGTCGGCTCGTCGAAGATGACGATATCCGACTGCGTGGCGAGCGCCTTGCCGATGACGACCTTCTGCTGGTTGCCGCCGGAGAGCGTGCCGACGCGGGTGTTCTTCAGATCCGGGGCTTTGATGCGCATCTTCTGGCCATAGAAATCGGCGATCTCCGCTTCTTTCTTCGCGTCGACGACACCTGCTTTCGAGATCTTGCTCAGGACGTTGTAGACGATGTTCCAGGAAATCGTCTCGCCGAGGAAGCAGCCTTCTCTCTTGCGGTCTTCCGGGATCAGGCAGACGCCATACTTGTGCATGGCTTCGTTCGGAGACTTGATGTTCGCCAACTCGCCGTTGACGTAGATCTCGCCCCACTGCTTCTTCTCTGCGCCGAAAACGACCTTCATGATCTCGGTACGGCCCGCGCCGACAAGGCCGGAAACGCCGAGAACCTCGCCGCGGTGCGCCTTGAGCGAAATGTTCTTGACGCCGTTGCCGGTCAGGTTCTTCAGTTCGAGTGCCACGTCACCGATCTGCGCATGGCGCTCCGGGAACGCGGCGGTCATCTCGCGGCCGACCATGTTGCGGATCAGCTCCGCGCGGTTGGTATCTTTGGTCATCATCGTGGTGATGTACTCACCGTCGCGCAGGATGGAAACGCGGTCGGTCAGTTCAAAGACCTCGTCCAGACGGTGGGAGATGAAGATGATGGCAACGCCGTCATCGCGCAGCTTCCGCACGATCTTGAAGAGGATCTCAACCTCAGCCACGGACAGCGGAGCCGTCGGCTCGTCCAGGATGAGGATACGGGCATTTCTGGAGACCGCCTTGGCGATCTCAACGATCTGCATGTGGCCCGGCGTCAGCGCTCTGACCGGGGTTCTCGGGTCGATATCGACGCCGAAGTCGTCAAACAGGTCCTGCGCGATTTTGCACATTTTCTTCTGATCGACGAGCTTGCCGAGCTTATTGCCGTAGCAGATGTTCTCCGCAGCAGACAGCACGTCGATCAGGTTGAACTCCTGATAGATACATTCGACGCCGTGCTTCTGTGCAATCGAGGGGGTCATCGCATTATAGGTTTCACCATCCACCGTGATGGTGCCGCCATCAGGCGCGTGTGCGCCTGTAATCGTCTTAATAAAGGTAGATTTGCCTGCGCCGTTCTCACCGATCAACGCATGAACTTCGCCGGGATAAAAGTCGATGGACACCTTGTTGAGCGCCACGACGCCGGGGTAAACTTTCATAATGTCCTTCAAGGACAGAACAGGCTTCTTCTGTTCCAAATCAGCGCCTCCCTTCTCCGGATCGAATCCGGGGGCTTATAGAATAATCTGAGAAAATTGAAGTGGGCGGCGCAAGGCACTGCTTACGCCGCCCACAAATATTAGTGACTGGAGACTAATTACAAATTAGCCGACGGTCTTGTACTCGGCAGCCGGGTTCGCATCGCCCATGGACCAGGTGTTGGTGTAGTCATAGACGTTGACGACGTTGATGGTGTCGTAGTAAGTAGCGCCGTACTCGAAGTCATAGCC
>CAZUKJ010000256.1:0-1727 GCA_964620855.1 uncultured Oscillospiraceae bacterium | reverse complement strand
CTGTCACCGCAGGTGACTGAGAGGGCCTTGCAGCCGGTTTTGAATGGTAAGGTCAACGTTTTCCCTCTCTGTCCTCGCGATGCTCGGCCGCCTCTCCCAAAGGGAGAGGCAAGGGATGCTCGCACGGTATACCAAAAGGCGTATAGAAGTGCGCCCTTAAAACTAATCGACAAATTTCAGTTTAGATATCGAAACGATACAGAATCGTACCTTCCTCCAGCTCGCCCCAACAATTCAGTGGAGCGTCATTTGTTGGAATGAAACCGCATTTTCCATGCAAAGCTTGAGACTTGTGATTGTTGTGCGATATCGTACAGGTTATTTCGGTCATTCCGCGGTTCTTCAAATAATCAATCGTATGGAGCAGCAAATCTTTCCCAAACCCTTTTTTGCGTTCATCGGGTTTTGTTTCCACTGCTTCCAAAAACCAGTGACCCTCAGTTGTTTCTATCGCGCGTAGCGCACTAACCCATTCATCATCAAATGTTTCCACGATTATCAGTTGATTCGGCTTTTTTGCAAAGTCCCGCAAGAATGAGGCATATGCTACACGCATTTCGGTATCGGTAGCAAAGTTTGTCTTCATGCCATCCATTGATTCTGAATACACGGGAAGCAAGCTGCTTACTGTAACCTCATCGATTTGAGTAATAATTTTAATCATATACTTTCCCTTCCGATTTAAGTTATCATACCCGGGAGAAACAGACAAGACCCGGCAGATGTTCCTGCCGGGTCTGAAACTGTTTTACAAAAAACCGCCATTTGGGTGCTCTTTTGACTGTTTTAGTTTTTCAGACTCTGCAGCGGGGCGGGAATCCGACCGCCTCGGGCGATGAAGTCTGCTGCAGACTCCGGATGTACCGGCATAACCGGTGCAGAGCCAAGCAGACCGCCGAATTCGATCTCATCGCCGACCACTGCACCCGGCGCGGGAATGATGCGAACTGCGGTCGTTTTGGAGTTGACCATACCAATGGCCGCTTCGTCGGCAATGATGGCGGAAATGGTCTCGGCAGGTGTATCACCGGGGACGGCAATCATATCCAGACCAACCGAGCAGACGCAGGTCATTGCCTCGAGTTTGTCGAGCGTCAGGGTACCACACTTGGCGGCAGCAATCATGCCCTCGTCTTCGGAGACCGGGATGAATGCGCCGGAGAGACCGCCGACGGAGCTCGAAGCCATGACGCCGCCTTTCTTCACGGCGTCATTCAGCAGAGCCAGTGCTGCGGTTGTTCCGTGCTGGCCGCAGACGGACAAACCCATCGACTCCAAAATGCGGGCGACCGAGTCGCCGATTGCCGGCGTCGGAGCCAGAGACAGGTCTACGACACCAAATGGAACGCCGAGACGGTTCGAGGCCTCCTGTGCAACAAGCTGTCCCATGCGCGTGATGCGGAACGCCGTTTTTTTGATCGTTTCGGCGACAGTGTCAAACGGTGCGCCCTTGCACGACTGCAGCGCGTGGTACACAACGCCCGGGCCGGACACGCCCACATTGATCACAGCCTCCGGTTCGCCGACGCCGTGGAATGCGCCGGCCATAAACGGGTTATCTTCTACGGCGTTGCAGAAGACGACAAGCTTCGCGCAGCCAAAGCCGCCGCGGTCGGCCGTAATTTCTGCGGTTTTCTTAATGACGCGGCCCATCTCGGCAACGGCGTCCATGTTGATGCCGGCTTTGGTCGAGCCGATGTTGACGGTAGCCGCTGAGGAAATCCTTA
>CAZUKJ010000255.1:0-1744 GCA_964620855.1 uncultured Oscillospiraceae bacterium | reverse complement strand
CATCGAGGCGTACCTCGGCAAGAAGAAGGAGGAGACCTGACATGCTCAAAGTCAATGACATCAATGTCTTCTACGGCGCGATCCATGCCGTCAAGAATGTCTCCTTCGAGGTTGGTCAGGGTGAGGTCGTCACGCTCATCGGCGCAAACGGCGCCGGCAAGTCCACGATCCTCAACACTGTCTCGTGCCTGCTCCACTCGCGCACCGGCTCGATCGAGTTCCTCGGGGAGAGCCTCGCGGGCGTCCCGGCGCACAAGGTTGTTGAGAAGGGTCTCGCGCTGGTCCCGGAAGGCCGCCGCATCTTCCTGCAGATGACCGTTGAAGAGAACCTCGAAATGGGCGCCTACACCGACCCGAAGCGCACAGCCGAAGGCATCGCCCGTGCTTATGAGCAGTTCCCGCGCCTGAAAGAGCGCCGCCGCCAGATCGCCGGTACGCTCTCCGGCGGTGAGCAGCAGATGCTCGCAATGGGCCGCGCGCTCATGTCCAACCCGAAGCTGCTGATGCTCGACGAGCCGTCGATGGGCCTTGCGCCGATCCTTGTGGAGCAGATCTTCGAGATCATCCGCCAGCTGCACAAGGACGGCACGACGATTCTGCTGGTTGAGCAGAACGCGCAGATGGCGCTCTCCGTTGCAGACCGCGCGTATGTTCTCGAGACCGGCAAGGTCTCCATGAGCGGCAACGCCAAGGACCTGCTGGCCGACGACCGCGTCAGACAGGCGTACCTCGGCGGCTGAAAACGAATCGATTGCAACCACCGCAGCCAATGGCTGCGGTGGTCTTTTTCTTTGCAGGGTTCCGTGGTGGGAAAGGGAAATGCGGCTTAGCTGAATGACTCCTGCAATGACAACTCTGGGGGGAGATCGAAAATAACAGGTGGGTGTATCTGCCTGTTTGTTAGGATATTAAGAATAACCCGTTGCATCCTGCGGCAGGATTCGGTATAATATCTGTGCATTTATAATTGAAAGGATGGAATTTTCAATGCAGCCCAGATATCAGCATCTTCTGTCCCCGGTAAAAGTCGGCAGCGTGGTGCTCAAGAACCGCTTCGTTTCCGGCAACTCCCTGCCGCACTTCCTGCAGGGTCCTGAGTCCTATCCGTCTGAGCAGGTCATCCAGCACATGGCCGACTGCGCCAAGAACGGCGCGGCCGTCGTCACTTTCGCGGATTGGACCGAAAAGACACAGCGCCAGTCCGTCAGCAAGGACGGCAAGCACTTCCCGATGTACGATATCGACGATCCGTCCATGCAGAACTACCTCTGCCAGATGGTCGATCAGGTTCACTATTACAACTCCCGCATCTCCATCGCCATGATGCCGTTCCTCGGCCCGAACGGCCATGACGTCTCTACCGTTGATCCGGCGACCGTGACACCTGACAGCCCGTTCAATATGATCCTCTACAAGTCCGGCGGCAAGGGCGTCACCGAGTGCTCTCATGAGGATATCAAGCAGGCCATCGGAGACGCTGTCGACCGCATCAAGTTCTATAAGGACCTCGGCTTCGATATGTGCACGCTGCACTTCGCCTATCGCGGCAACTTCTTTGCCCGCTGGCTCTCTCCGCTGACCAACCTGCGTACCGACGAGTACGGTGGCGACATCCGCGGCCGCGGCCGGTTCCTCTATGAGCTCGCCTCCGAAGTCAAGCGCGTCTGCGGCAAGGGTTTCCCGATTGAGGTTCAGATCACCGCGGCCGAGCCGGGCGGCACGACCATCGAAGAGACCATCGAGC
>CAZUKJ010000254.1:0-1802 GCA_964620855.1 uncultured Oscillospiraceae bacterium | reverse complement strand
TTCTTATTCTGCAAAGCTGCAGACCAGCTCTTCAAGCACGTCCACCATCCGGTACAGGCTCTGCACGGGAATGAACTCATACTCACCGTGGAAATTGTAGCCGCCGGTCGACAGGTTCGGGCACGGCAGGCCCATATACGACAGCCGTGCACCGTCGGTGCCGCCGCGGATTGGCTGCGTGAGCGGCGTGATGCCGAACTTCTCAAACGCGGCGCGGGCGCGATCGATCAGGTGCATATGCGGCTCGAGTTTCTCGCGCATGTTGTAGTACGAATCCTCCATCTCGACGTCCGCCGTACCTTCACCGTAGCGGGCGTTGATCGTGTCGGCCGCCTGCACCAGCACCTGCTTTTTCTGCTCGAACTTCTCGCGGTCGTGGTCGCGGATGATATAGCACAGCTCTGCACGCGCAACATCGCCGCTCATGTCGGTCAGGTGGAAGAAGCCCTCATAGCCCTCGGTCTTTTCCGGCACCTGCTCCGGCGGCAGCAGCGCGTTGAGCTCCATCGCCACGGTCGCGGCATTGATCATCTGATCTTTGGCCGAGCCGGGATGGATGCTGCGGCCGCGCACCGTCACACGCGCCGAGGCAGCGTTGAAATTCTCATACTCGAGTTCGCCGAGCGGGCCGCCGTCGACGGTGTAGGCGTAGTCACAGGCGAGCATCTGTACATCGAGGCCGTCGACGCCGTCGCCGGTCTCCTCGTCGGTCGTAAAGACGAGCCGCAGTTCGCCGTGTGGCCGGCCGGAAGCGATCAGCCGCTCGGTCATGGCCATGATCTCGGCCACGCCGGCCTTGTCGTCGGCGCCGAGCAGCGTTGTACCGTCGGTGACGATCAGTTCCTGCCCCTCGCAGTCAGCCAGATACGGAAACTGCGCGGCCGAGAGCTCCATGCCCTCGCACAGCACGATCGGCTGGCCGTCGTAGCGCACAATGCGCGGCTTGACATCCTTGCCGGACGCCGAGGGCGAGGTGTCGACATGGGCGACGAGCGCAAGCACCGGCGCGTCCTTGTCCGCAGTCGCAGGCAGCGTGCCAATGGCGTTGCCGCCGTCATCGATATAGACATTCTGCACGCCGAGCGCGGTCATCTGCTCGGCCAGCAGCTTCGTCAGATCAAGCTGGCAGGCGGTCGACGGGTGGGTGGAACTGTTTTCGTCGGACTGTGTGTTGATCTTCACATAATGGATAAAGCGTTCTAAAACATCCATAAGATGCGCCTCCTTAATGGCATAGCGCGGCAGGCAGAAATCTGCCTGCCGCGTCGGATCTGCGTTTATTTTTTGGTCAGGACTTTCTCGATCGCCGCGCTGACCGCAGCCTCATCGAGGCCGTACTTCGGCAGCAGCTTGGCATACGGGCCGGACTCGGTGAATGTGTCGTTCGTGCCGACCATCTCGACCGGGACGGGCTTGCCCGACTTCACCAGAGCTTCCGCAACGGCAGAGCCGAGGCCGCCGTAGATGCTGTGCTCCTCGGCGGTGACGATTGCACCGGTCTCCAACGCGCACTTGGCGATCAGCTCGCTGTCGATCGGCTTGACGGAGTACATATCGACGACGCGGACACTGACGCCCTTCTTCTCCAGCTCCTCAGCCGCCGCGATTGCCTTGTGGACGAGGATGCCGCAGGCGATGACAGTGACATCCGTGCCTTCGCGGACGATATTGCCCTTGCCCAGTTCGAATTTGGTGGTCTCATCGTACAAATCCGGATAGACGTCGCGCGACAGACGCAGGTAGATCGGGCCGGGCGTCTCGTAGGCCAGCTCGGTCAGCGCGCCGGAGGCGGTCGCATCGGC
>CAZUKJ010000253.1:0-1815 GCA_964620855.1 uncultured Oscillospiraceae bacterium | reverse complement strand
CGCCACGGCCTGATCGGCGCAGGCGTTTACGCCAGCCACGGCTACGAGCGCAGCCACATTGACGGCGTGTGGAACACGCTGAAAGTCCTCAAGGGCTACCTGAATGTATAAAAAAAGGGGGCAAGCTGCACAGCTTGCCCCCTGCATTTTTTCTTATCTGCCGTATTCCTCTTTGACGAACTGCTCGAGCGCGCTCAGGCTGCGGACGACCTTCTCTGTGTCGATACAGTAGGCCATGCGGACATAGCCCGGGACGCCGAAGCTGTCCGACGGGACGAGGATCAGGTTGTACTTGCGCGCCTTTTTGCAGAATTCGACCGCATCGTCCTCGAGCGCCTTCGGGAAGATATAGAACGTGCCGCCCGGCTTGACGACCTCAAAGCCGAGCTCCACGAGCTTATCATAGAGCAGATTCCTGTTCGTCTCATACACGGACAGATCGCTCGTCTTGTCGAGGTTTTCCGCCACGGCGAGCTGGATCAGCGACGCCGGGCAGTTGTGGCCGATGCCGCGGCTGATCTGGCCGCAGATGATCGCAAAGATGTCGGCGTCGGTCGCGCGCGGGTTGATCGCAACATAGCCGATGCGCTCGCCCGGCAGGCTCAGGCTCTTCGAGAACGAATAGCACGAGATCGTGTTGTCGTAAAACTGACTGACATAAGGGCACTCGAAGCCCGCAAAGACGATCTCACGGTACGGCTCGTCGCTGATGAGAAAGATATCGTGGCCGTATTCCGCCTGCTTTTCGCGCAGCAGGTTTGCCATGCGCTCGATCGTCTCGGCAGAATAGACGATGCCGGACGGATTGTTCGGCGAATTGATCAGCACAGCGTGCACATTCGGCCCAAGCATCTGCTCAAACGCCTCAAAATTGATCTGGAAGGTCTCCGTATCGGCCGGGACGATCCGGAGCACCGCGCCGGTACGGTTGACATACTGGCCGTACTCCGGGAAGTACGGCGCAAAGGTGATGACCTCGTCACCGGGCCTGGTCACCGCGCGCAGCGCATGCGCGAGCGCACCGGCCGCGCCGATCGCCATAAAGATATGCTTCATCTCGTAATCCATGCCGAAGCGCTCGTTCAGGCTCTTGGCTACCTTTTCACGAACGGATGCAATACCGAGCGACGGGCTGTAGCCATGAAGCGCGACGGGGTCGCACTCCCGCAGCAGCCGGATCATCGTCTCGGTGAACGCCGGATGCGTCGGAACGCTCGGATTGCCAAGGCTGTAGTCAAACACATTCTCATAGCCGATCTTCGCGCCCAGCTCAGACGCAAATTCGCTCTGCTCGCGGATGACCGAGCGCGCGCTCAGCATAGCCTTAAAATCCTGATTGATCATAACGGGACCTCCCTGTTTCCGCAAGCCGACCAAACCTCGGCGCTGTGGATGCTGATTCGTTATTATACACCCATTTTCGCGCCAATGCAATCCAAAAGCCGGGCCTGCTGCCCCAGAATCTATCCGGCGAGCCGAACTGAGCACATAAGGGCGCCCGCCTGCTTTCGTTTCCGCACCGCGCCCATACCACCTGCACCCATGCCCTCAACTTTGTCATTGCGAGGCGCGCAGCGCCGTGGCAATCCGTTCCCTTTTCCTCCGTCCTCTCTCGTTGCTTTTCCTTTTGGGGTTACGGATTGCCACACCAGCGTGCGCGCTGGTTCGCAATGACAGACTTGGGAGATTGGGTGCATGAAAACTCACCTCGGTGCGTAATGACAGCCTTGGGGTTGGGTGTGTGAGTACCTGCATCGGTGTGTAATGACAGCCTTGTAGAATTCGTGTGCAAATACTCGCACCGCACTCTCGAAT
>CAZUKJ010000252.1:0-1878 GCA_964620855.1 uncultured Oscillospiraceae bacterium | reverse complement strand
TATCGTCATTGAGAAGGGCTTCCAGATCGGCGGTCGTATCATCCGCAATCTGGGCTACGATCTCCAGTCGCTTGCCATCGTGGAAGAGATGAATGCCGAGACCGGCGAGATCGTCTTCCGCGAGCAGTGATATCAAAAATGAAATGAACCCAACCTGTGAACGCAGGCACGGTTCGTTAAACAGTGAACGGAGCGTATCGATGCCGATACGCTCCGTTTTGTATGCCGACAGGCCTTGCCGAGAGCTGCGAATCCACCCTCTTGGTCCTCGCTGCGCTCGGCCATCTCTCCCAAAGGGAGCGGCAAGGGATGCTCGCACGATACACCTTTTATCGGTGGGGTTTATGTTATTCAGATTCTTTCGGAATCACCAGATTCAAAATGATGGCGGAGAGGAAGACCACCGCGACGCAGTTTTCCGCGAAAATGGTATAGACGATATCCGGGAAGATATTGAAGATCTCCGGAATCTGGGTAAAGCCGATGCCGATGCTCAGCGACAGCGCGGCGATGGTGATATTGCGCTGTGTGTAGCCGCAGTTGCCGATCATCTGCAGGCCGGACACGACGATGTTGCCGAACATCATGATCGTGCAGCCACCGAGGACGGCCTCGGGCAGCGTCGCCAGAACCGCGCCGATGGCGGGGAACAGTCCGGCAATGAGCATGATCACGGCGCCGGTTGCGATGGTATAGCGGTTGATGACCCTGGTCATTGCCAGCAGGCCGACGTTCTGGCTGAACGAGGTGATGGGCATGCAGCCGAAACAGGCAGACAGGGCGCTGACAAATCCATCGCAGGCGAGCGAGCCGGAGATCTCCTTGTCGGTGGCTTCGCGTCCCAGAACCGAGCCGGTCATGGCGGAGGTGTCGCCGATGGTTTCTGTGGCGGAGACTAAGAAGATCATCAGCACGGAGATGATGGCGCTGAGGTTGAACACGGGCTTGTAGGGAAACAGCTGCGGCAGGGAGAGCAGCCGGACGCCTTCGAGCGCGCTCAGATCGACCTTGCCCATGAACAGCGCAACAATGTAGCCAACCACAAGGCCAAAAAGAACCGAAAGCTGCTTCAGGTGGCCTTTGGCGAAGATGTTAAAGCAGATGCAGCAGACCAGCGTGATTGTGCCGAGAATCCAGTTTTCGGCCGAGCCGAAGTCGGCCGCGCCGCTGCCGCCGGCAAAGGAGCTGGCGCCGACGCTCAGAAGGCTGAAGCCGATTGCGGTGACCACGCAGGCCGAGACGATCGGCGCGATGATCTTGCGCCAGTATTTGGCGGTAAAGCCTAAGAGGCCTTCGATGATACCGCCCACCAAAACCGCGCCGATGACCGCTTCATAGCCCCAGGTCGGGCCGACATAGCAGAAGATGGAGACAAAGGTGAAGCTGATGCCCATGACGATCGGCAGCCTTGCGCCGATTTTCCAGATGGCGAACAGCTGCACCAGCGTGCCGAGACCGGCCATAATCATGGCGGTCTGGATCAGGTTTGCCGTCTGCTGAGCAGAAAGGCCGCAGACGCCGGTGACGATCATGATCGGCGCGATGTTTGCAACGAACATGGCCAGAACATGCTGCAGACCGAAGGGGATCGATTTCAGAATGGGCACTTTGCCGTCGAGAGAGTAGATATTATCCATGGATGCGGCTTCTTTTGTGCGCGCTGCGTTTGACATGACACTTCCTCCCACAATTCGATGGTAAATTCAGTATACCACATTTTGAAAATCTTGTCAGCCTTTTCTCATTTCAACGGAGGGCTTGTGCGGCCGGGCATGGATAGCGCCGGGGTAATCCGCGTCTTTTTCTTCCGTCCGCGCTCGTTGATTCTCTCTTGGGGAATACGGATTGCCACACCAGTGTGCGCACTGGTTCGCAATG
>CAZUKJ010000251.1:0-1918 GCA_964620855.1 uncultured Oscillospiraceae bacterium | reverse complement strand
CCATAACGGCAACGCAGCTGTTCGTGGTGCCGAGGTCAATACCGATCATTTTGCTCATTGTGATTTCCTCCTATATGATAAACAAAGATTTTACGAATTTTAGTTTGCGACCTTGACCATCGCAAAGCGGACAATCTTATCGCCGACGGCAAAGCCGCGCTGGAACACTTCGCAGATGACGCTCTCGCCGAACGCTTCATCCTCGCAGTGCATAACCGCGTTGTGGCGGTTCGGGTCGAAGGCGTCGCCCACGTCGCCGAAGGACGAGACGCCCAGCTTCTCCATGACCTCTTTGAGGCCCTGCATGGTCATCTCAACGCCTTTTTTATAAGCTTCGTCGGCCGTGGCCTGCGCGAGGGCGCGCTCTAAGTTGTCATACACCGGCAGGAACTTGGCGACGGCGTCGGCCTTGGCCTCGGTGTAAACGCTCTCGCGCTCTTTCGCGGTGCGCTTGCGGTAGTTGTCGTATTCAGCAGCCAGACGCAGGTAGTTGTCGCGCTCGGCGGCGAGGTCGGCCTTGACTTTGTCAAGCTCAGAGATCTCGGGGGTCGAGCTCTCAACGACTTCCGTCTCAACGGGCGCCTCTTCAACGGGCGTCTCGGGCTGCTTCTTCTCTTTTGCCATGGATCAGATTTCCTCCTTATCGGAATGGGGCGGCAGTTCAGGTTGGGCGAACATCCGTCCGAGATTCTCTGCAAAGTAACTCAGGCGGGCGGAGACCTGCGCGTAATCCATACGCTGCGGGCCGACCACGCCGATCATGCCTTTCATACCGTCGCCAATGTCGAAGCTCGTCATGACGACGCTGGTATCTTTCAGCTCATCGGCCACATTTTCCGGGCCGACGAGAATTTGCATCTGGTTGTTGTTTCGGATTGCGGGAAGATTGGCGATGGTGTCTTCGTCAAGCGAGGTAAGCACCTGCTGCGCCTTGTTGATGTCGCGGTATTCCGGCTGGCCGAGCAGCTTCGCCTGGCCGGTGAGGTAGACAGCGTTTCGGCTCTGCTCGTCGAGCACCGAGGTGGTGAAGTCGACAATGACGGGGATCAGGCTGGCGGCCGGACCGGCGGCATTCGTGACGCGCTCAAGAATCTCCGGCGTGAACTGATGGCTGCCAAGGCCGGTCAGGCTGGCGTTGAGCACGGCCGACAGGAGCTTGAGGTCCTGCTCTGTGACGTTCAGCGGCAGACGGATGAGCTTGTTCTGCACGGCGTTGGTGTCGGTCATTACGACGAGGATGAAGCTGTGCGCGTCTGCGCCGATGACCTCGAATTTTTTGACCGAGGCAGCGGCGGTGTGGCTGGCGGAGACATAGGCCGGGAGGTTTGTCATCTGGCTGATCAGCTTACCGACCCGGCTCATCACCTGATCGAACTGCTGCATTTTCAGCTCCATGGCGGCGTTCAGGCTTTTTGTCTCGTCGAGCGAGAGGCTGTAATCCTGCATCAGCTCGTCGACGTAAAGACGGTAACCGGCAGGGGACGGGACGCGGCCGGCGGAGGTGTGCGGCTGCTCAAGCAGACCGGCCTCAGTGAGCGCGGCCATCTCGTTGCGGATCGTGGCCGACGAGAAGTTCATGTCGGGCATCTCGGCAATGGTCTTGGAGCCAACCGGCTCGGCGGTGCGCACATAGTGGTCAACGATGGCGCGCAGAATCTGCTTTTGTCTCGCGGTCAGGTCCATACAGTCACATCCTTTGCTAAATTAGCACTCCGGAACTTGTTTTGCTAAAGCTACTTTAGCACGCGGAATTAGCAATGTCAATATTGGAGTGCTAAAAACTTTGTGAACACTTTGTGACCGGTTTTGCAGCGGTCGGATGACAGATTAAAATGTTCGCGCACGCGCGCGTACATTAATAATATATAAAACTGCGAAAAAGAGTAATGGGACCTCGTTTGTAACAGAAACCCCGCCA
>CAZUKJ010000250.1:0-1921 GCA_964620855.1 uncultured Oscillospiraceae bacterium | reverse complement strand
CTGGTCTACATCGGAAACTGGATCCTCAACTCCACCCGTGGTGACGACCGTTTTGAAGATTACGACATCGTTGAGAGCAAGCTGTTTGCCCTGACCGAGCGCGCCGGGATGCCCGGCCTTGCCGAAATCTGGAACGGTGAGGTAATCCCCTCGCGCGCGTTTGCCGAGGGCGGCATCCACGAAGCCATCATGGACTATGAGGACACCGTCTTTTTTGAGATCCTCGCCGAAGAGCTTGCGCGCCGGGACATGGATCATCAGCCGATCTCTCAGGAGAACTATGATGAGCTTCTCGACCGCATGGACGAATACATCTCGGAATTTGAAGCACACGGCACCGATAACCTGACCGTCGAACGGTCTTGACGGCAAGCTGCCGGCACGCAAAAAGCGTGCCGGTATTTTTTTCGCCTCCCCTTGACATTGTGATATCATTTTGATATTATCAAGGTATCAAATGGTCAACAAGGAGGAAGAAAACCATGAATGAAATTGTTCTCTCCGGCAAGAAAAACGGCATGCTTGTGCTGCTTTTGTCTGCGCTTTTGTATCTGGCTGCCATCGCAGGTACGATCTTCTTCGGCATCCACAAGCTTTTGGTTCCGCTCGTCATCTGCGTGGTCTACCTGTGCCTCGGCTGGATCGTCTGGCCGGGATTGAAGGTGCTCGGCCCGCAGGAGGCGCTGGTGCTGACGCTGTTCGGCAAGTACGTCGGCACGCTCAAGGGCGAGGGCTTCTACTTTGTCAATCCGTTCTGCACGGCTGTCAACCCGGCTGCCAAGACGAAGCTCAACCAGTCCGGCGACGTGGACAGCCACAGTGCCAAGCTGCTCGCCGCGTCGACCGCCGCCGTGGGCTCTGCGGAGCTGCCGAACAAGAAGATCTCGCTGAAGATCATGACGCTCAACAACGCGCGCCAGAAGATCAACGACTGCCTCGGCAACCCGGTCGAGATCGGCATTGCCGTTATGTGGCGCGTGACCGATACGGCCAAGGCCGTCTTCCATGTGGACAACTTCAAGGAGTACCTCTCTCTGCAGTGCGACACGGCGCTGCGAAACATCGTCCGCATCTATCCGTATGATGTCGCGCCGAATGTTGACACCACCGGCGACGGCATGGCCGACGAGGGCAGCCTGCGCGGCTCGAGCGAGGTCGTGGCCGAGCGCATCCGCAACGAGATCCAGCTCAAGGTCGCGGATGCAGGCCTCGAGATTCTCGAAGCGCGCATTACCTACCTCGCCTACGCACCGGAGATCGCCGCCGTCATGCTGCAGCGCCAGCAGGCCTCGGCCATCATCGACGCGCGCAAGATGATTGTCGACGGCGCGGTCGGTATGGTTGAGATGGCGCTTGAGCGGCTCAGCGAGGGCGGCATGGTGCAGCTTGATGAAGAGCGCAAGGCCGCGATGGTCTCGAATCTGCTCGTCGTGCTCTGCGGCAACCACGATGCGCAGCCGGTCGTCAACTCCGGGAGTCTTTATTGATGGCTGACGCAAAGAAGCAGGTACCGCTTCGCCTCTCGCCCAAGCTCTACGCCGCCATCGCTGCCTGGGCCGAAGACGATTTCCGCTCAATCAACGGGCAGATTGAATATCTGCTGACCGAGTGCGTCCGCCAGCGGAAGAAAAACGGCAAGTATGTCTCCGACGAGATCGATGTGCCGCCGGAGCTGGATATCGAATAATCATCCCCCGGGCGCATCAACGAACAAAAACGGTCAAAGAAGACGATTCTTCTTTGACCGTTTTTTGTGCTTATGCTGCAGCGCCACCCATCGTGCCGTAGGGACGGCTCCACTCGCACAGCGCCAAGGCTCCCTCTGCGAGGCGTTATAGGCCGTCTCGTACGCGGCTGTGTAATTTACTCTGCGCCAAGGCTCCCTCTGCGAGGCGCTAAGAGCCTCGCTTCGCTCGGTTGC
>CAZUKJ010000249.1:0-1951 GCA_964620855.1 uncultured Oscillospiraceae bacterium | reverse complement strand
TCTTCCGGCTCGCGTGAGAGTGTGAGCTGAATGTCGATGGGCTGACCGTCTTTGAAGTGATCCATGTGCGCGATGAGTGTACGCTTGCCGTCGGCTACGCGGAAGGTCAGCGAGTAGCCTTTGCCCGCAATGGCGCTCACACCGGCGGCGGAAGTGGCAGGCAAACCGGTTTTGCCCAGCGGAAGAATGCGCATCGGGCTTTTTGTGATCTGCCACGGGTTTTCTTCAAACGAGAGGAAGGAGATCGAGTCGAGGCCCATATACCCGTTGTCGGCAATGGTCAGCGCGACGCCGAAACGGTCGCTGCCAATGTAATAGTAGTCCCACTCTTTCAATCGCAGTTTGCTGGTTTTGATTTTTGTGTTGTCGTAGACTGGAAGAAGCCGCTTGGCGTAACCGGGCTCGGTGAGATTGCCCTGTGCATCGAGCAGAGGGATGCTGCCGGTAATTTCATGCTGCATAATCAATACCTCCGAAAGATAGATGAATCAATTAGTTCTGTTTGACACTGCGTTTCCCAAAGAATACGAGAAGCAGCGCGATGGCGATAATGGCGCAGGCGATGCAGCCGAGGAAGGTTACGGTATAGCCGAACAGGTCGATGGTAAGACCCCAGACGACCGCGCCGACACCGTTTGCAATGTCGTTGGAGAGCTGGTAGGTACCGCTGGCTGCGCCGCGGCGGTTGGCTGGGGACGCCTTGATAGCAGCTGCCTGCAGAACGGGGTTGACCGTGCCGAAGGACATGCCCATCAGGAAACCGGCAGCATAGAAAATGATCTGGGACTTCGTGACGATCAGGAGGATAAAGCCAACGATCGTGCAGAGTATACACGGCAGCGCGACGGCAACTTCACCGAAGCGATCGGTCAACCGGCCGCTGAAGAAGCGGGTTGCACACATGGCAATGGCCATAAAGGTGAAAAACAGCGAGGTGCCGGCGATACCGCGGCTGTCGGCGTAGATGACGATGAAGGAGTTGACAGCGGCAAAGGCCATCGCGTGGAAAATCTGGATCATGGTGGCGGGAAGCGCCTTCTTCTCAATGACTTTGGCGATGCCGCGCTCTTCCGCCTGCTGCTCGGCGGGGATTGTGCGGGCAAACTGGAACTCCGGCTTTTTCTCATAGTTGTTGACGAATGCGGTCACTGCAGCCAGCGCGCATGTCAGCGTGGTGATGAGAAACATCGGAGAATAGTCGCCGCCTGCGATCAGCGCCAGTGCGATCGCGGGGCCGACTGCGGTCGACAGCGAGTAGCCGAGACCGAGGTAGCCGATACCTTCGCCCATGCGCTTCGGCGGCAGAACGTCTGCACCGGCGGCGTAGTTGGCCGTCGAGGCGACGGAGTAGCCAAAGCCCTGCAGCGCGCGGAACAGAATCAGTGCGGCAACATACGGGAATGTGCCGAAGCAGAAAATGCTTACTGCAAAGATCACGCAACCGGTAAATGTGACAAAACGGCGGCCTTGCCGGTCACTCATGCGGCCAGCGATCAGACGGCCGAGAATTGCCATAACGGCAAAAGCGGCATTGAGCACACCGCTGAAGCTGGCGTTGCCGTAGAGGGAATAAATGTACTTTGCCATGGTACTGTTCATCATATTCATGGAAAAACCGATGAACAGGCAGTTCAAACAGGCGAGAACGAAATACCGATTCCAGATGCGATCGGCTTTGTCCGCGGATCGATTCATAATGGCGCCTCTCTTTCAAAAACAAGATCATACCTATTATAACAATGTATCAGACAACTGTAAATGTTGAAAAATCAAAAGATGCGGCTTTTGCCGGGGCCGGTAAAACAGTTTGGGCCGTTCACATTCCATCACCCACTCGCAGGCGATGCTTTGCAGGAAGCGGATTGCTTTCTGCACATTTAAAAAGGAAGTGTTGCATTCGCTGCGTCCTCATAAGAAACCATAGCCCCTTCCCTTGGCCATTTGCGGCATT
>CAZUKJ010000248.1:0-1955 GCA_964620855.1 uncultured Oscillospiraceae bacterium | reverse complement strand
GGAGAAGCCGCCGGGGATAAAGACCATCTGCGCGGACGACAGCTGCCGGGCGAAGTAGTCGACGGACTCGCGGACGGCGGAGGAGGTCAGGTTGCGGATGACGATGATCTCCGGATCTGCGCCCGCGCGGCTGAACGCCTTGGCGGTGTCGTATTCGCAGTTCGTGCCCGGAAAGACCGGGATCAGAACCTTCGGTTTGGCAATGGACACACCGGCCTTCGGCCAGGAAGAGGCGGCCGTGGTAAACGCGGGGATCTCCCGCTCGGCGTGATGGATGTTGCAGGGGTAGACGGATTCCAGTTTGTCCTCGTAGCGCTCGCGCAGGGCGGTCAGGTCGCAGACCTCTGCGCCGCAAGTCAGCTGGAATTCCTCCGTGGTTTCACCGAGCACGAGGCCCTCGACCTCTTCGGTGACTTCCAGAAGGATCGAGCCGTAGGCGTAGCCGAACAGATCGGAAAGCGGAATCGACGGATCAAACCGGAAGCCGATGCCGTTGCCGAGCGACATCTTCATCACGGCTTCCGCCGCGCCGCCGAAGCCCGGCGTATAGGCGGCGGCCACCTTGCCCGCGCGCATAAGCTGCGTGGCCTTGTCAAAGACGGCCCGGAGAGAGTCCTTTTCCGGAAGGCCTTCGTCCGTCAGCGCAGGGCGCAGCCAGACAACCTTGTGGCCGGCGGCTTTGAACTCCGGAGAGACGACGTCGGAGAGCTTGCCGGTGGTGACGGCGAAGGAGATGAGCGTCGGCGGGACGTCGAGCGATTCAAACGAGCCGCTCATCGAGTCCTTGCCGCCGATGGCGGCAATGCCGAGATCGAGCTGCGCTTCAAACGCGCCGAGCAGGGCGCTCAGCGGCTGACCCCAGCGCGACGGCGTGCGCGACGGCTTGGCGAAGTACTCCTGGAAGCTGAGGTAGACGTCTTCAAACGAAGCGCCTGCGGCCACGAGCTTGGCCGCCGATTCGACCACGGCGAGATACGCGCCGTGGTACGGGCTGGCGCTCGACAGATACGGGTTGAAGCCCCAGGACATAAACGAGACGGTATCGGTGTCGCCCGTCTCGCGGGAGATCTTGTGCACCATCGCCTGAATGGGCGTCTGCTGGTACTTACCGCCGAACGGCATAAGCACCGTGCCTGCGCCGATGGTCGAGTCAAAGCGCTCGGACAGGCCGCGCTTCGAGCAGGTGTTCAGATCGGTGGCGACGGCGTCCATTCCGGCGGCAAAGCTCTCCGGCGCGGCCTTCGTCCAGTCCTGCGGGGCGGCGGTTTCGATGGTGATGTGCTTTTCTGCGCCGTTGGAGTTGAGGAATTCCCGGGAAATATCGACGATGGTTTTGCCGTTCCAGTGCATCACGAGGCGGCCGGTGTCGGTCACGCGGGCGACGACAGTGGCTTCGATGTTTTCCTGCGCGGCAATGGCCCGGAAGGCGTCGACATCGTCTGCGGCGACGACCACGGCCATGCGCTCCTGCGATTCGGAGATGGCAAGCTCTGTGCCGTCGAGGCCTTCGTACTTCTTGGGAACGGCGTTCAGGTCGATATCGAGGCTGTCGGCCAGCTCACCGACGGCGACGGAGACGCCGCCTGCGCCGAAGTCGTTGCAGCGCTTGATCATGCGCGAGGCCGTTTCGTTGCGGAACAGACGCTGGAGCTTGCGCTCTTCGGGCGCGTTGCCCTTCTGAACCTCCGCGCCGCAGCTTTCGAGCGATTCGAGCGTGTGCGACTTGGAAGAACCGGTTGCGCCGCCGCAGCCGTCGCGGCCGGTGCGGCCGCCGAGCAGAATGATGATGTCGCCTTCGGCAGGGCGCTCACGGCGGACATTGGCGGCAGGGGCGGCAGCGATGACCGCGCCGACCTCCATGCGCTTGGCGGCATAGCCCGGATGGTAGACTTCATCGACCTGACCGGTGGCCAGACCGAACTGGTTGCCGTAAGAGGAATAGCATACGGCGGCGG
>CAZUKJ010000247.1:0-1971 GCA_964620855.1 uncultured Oscillospiraceae bacterium | reverse complement strand
CCGGCGAGAATATACATCGTCAGCTGCTTGTAATACTCGAGGTTGCGGTCATACATCTGGTCGAGCAGGGCAATGTCCTTGAGCAGGGTGATCTGGTGGCCTTCGAGCTGCTCCGCGATGCGGTCGACATTCGTTTCAACCTTGCTGTACTTGAGCTTCATCGATTCGAGCGAGTTCGACGCCTTGCGGAACAAGCCGAGGAGGCCCTTGCGCTCTTCCTGCGCGTTGAACCCCTGAAGCTCGGTGACAAGGTCCGTGATCATATTGCCGATTTCTCCCATGTCCTTCGAGCGGACGGATTCCAGCGCAGATTCCGAGAAGTCCGCAATGTTCTTCTGCGCGCCGGCGCCGTACTGCAGCACGACGTTCGAGTCAGAAATATCGATCTTTTCGGCGAATTCCAGAACGGCAGTCTGCTCCTCCGGCGAGAGCTTTGCCATCTCCGGGCCGGCCATCGGCGCGGCTTCTTTCTGCTCGGAGAGTCCGGTCGGCGATGCAACTTCAAGAACCGGAACGTCCGACAGATCGGGCGACAGAGTCAGTTCGGGAACGGTTTTCTTTTCATCCATGTTGATCGTCTCCTTTGTTCATTCATGAAAAATCCTGTTGGTTGGTCAGGCCCTGTGAGGCCATCATCTGCTCCATGACCGCAACATCGGCCGTGATATCCATGACCTCGCTGGCGAAGAGCGCGTCGAGCTGCTTGCGGAAGGCCACGACGACGGTGTCGATCATCTGTTCGATCTTCTCCATCGCCTGCGTGACATTCTCACCGCCAGAGGCCTTCTGCAGCCGTGTATAGCGCTCGAGCAGCGTCAGCGTCGTAGGCAGATAGTAGTTCATAAAGCGGCGGATCTGCGGCAGCTTTTTCGGGTCGGCCTCCACCTCGGCGAAGATCTTACCGGTGAGCGATTCCATTTCATCCAGCCGCGCCGAGAGCTTCCGATCCGGGATCGCATCGTTGAGCGCGCGGATCTTTTTGAGCGCTTCGCGGCCCTGGCGGATCGTCTCGTCGAGCTGGGCGTTTCCGGTGTCCGGCGCAGTCTCCACCTCGATGACCTCCGGCTTGAACTTCCTGCGCAGCAGCGCGTAAGTCAAGGCCGAAACACCTGCGCAGAGCAGCAGATCACTGAGCCGTTTCATCGGACCGAACAGGCACCACAGCAGCCACACTGCGCCAAAGCCCCAGACCGGAACGGCAGATGGTTTTTTGATCTGTTTCAACGGTGTCATCACACCGCCCTTTCCTTGAGATTTTGTTCTATCTATTTTACCGCAGCCGCTTTTGCAAGTCAAGGAATATTGGGCGGATTGATTGACACACTCCGCGTTTCCGATTATTATAAAGAATAATCCCGTTCAACCCCGTCTATCCGCCAAAGGAGTGTATTTCATGCTGACGCTTACCGATTTTCGCGCAGCGCGCGATCTTCTGAGCGGGGTGCTGCTCGACACCAGCCTCGTCTACAGCCCCTACTTTTCCAAATCCACCAACAATCAGGTCTATTTCAAGCCTGAAAATCTGCAGCTGACCGGCGCATACAAGGTGCGCGGCGCCTGCTATAAAATCAGCACGCTGAGCGAGGAAGAAAAAGCCCGCGGTCTCATCACCGCCTCCGCCGGCAACCATGCGCAGGGCGTTGCCTTTGCCGCGAAGAACGCCGGTATTCAGGCCACCATTGTCATGCCGACGACCACGCCGCTCGTCAAGATCAACAACACGCGCGACTACGGCGCAAATGTCGTCCTTGAGGGCAGCTGCTTTGACGACGCCGCCGTCGTGGCGCAGAAGCTCGCCGATGAGCAGGGTCTGACCTATGTTCATCCGTTCAACGATCTCGCCGTGGCCACCGGTCAGGGCACGATCGCCTATGAGATCTTCAAGGATCTGCCGGATGTCGACTGTATCCTTGTCCCGATCGGCGGCGGCGGTCTGGCCACCGGCATTGCCACGCTGACCAAGCTGCTCAA
>CAZUKJ010000246.1:0-1978 GCA_964620855.1 uncultured Oscillospiraceae bacterium | reverse complement strand
GGCGCTGCACAGACTTGAACCCCGCCCGCCTGCCACCAAGCCCGCACCGCGCCCCTTCCTTCACGCATCTCGCTCTCAGGTTTGTCATTGCGAGGCGCATCGCGCCGTGGCAATCCGTCCCCATCTGCCACCGCACCACCACTCGCGCCGGTAAGGGCGACCTTCGATTGCCCGCCTGATACCAAGCCCGCACCGCACCCCGTCGTCCCCGCATCCCGCTCTCAGGTCGAAAGCCGTTTGCACTTTACCAGAATTTACGCCTTGAGGTTTCTCCTTGCAGTCCATTACAATCAGCGGCAAGGAGGTACGCAATGAAACGATTTCTCTTTTTGCTCGTATTGACATGCGCCCTGTGCGTCATCCCGGCCGCTGCCGCCGAAGTTCCCGTCCTGCTCGACGGCACGGCGCTGCCCAGCCCGGGCGATCTGGAAAACGGCACAACCTATGTAAAGCTGCGGGAGTTTTGCGAAGCGCTCGGGATGCAGGTCTGGTGGGCTGACGGCACGGCGCACGCCGAAAGCAGCGCCCTGACGATCACCGCCGTCCCCGGCGAGCCTTACATCATCGCAAACGGCCGGTATCTTTACGTTCCGGACGGCGTGCGTCTGGAGCGCGGCAGCACCATGGTGCCCGTCCGCGTGCTCGGCAAAGCCGTCGGCGCGGAGGTTTTTTGGGATCGCGAAGTCAAAGGCGCGTCCGTCCAATCCGGTTCCGGAACGATTGAGCACGGCGACACATACTACGATGCGTCTGATTTGGATCTTCTCAGCCGCATCATCTCCGCCGAAAGCCGCGGCGAGCCGCTCGCCGGTCAGATCGCCGTCGGCAATGTTGTGATGAACCGCGTTGCAAGCGACCGCTTTCCGGACACGCTCCGCGAGGTGATCTACGACACGACCGGCGGCGTCCAGTTCACGCCCACCGCCAACGGGCAGATAGCGCTCGAACCGGCGGCCATCAGCGTGATCGCCGCGAAGCTGGTGCTTGACGGCGCCGACGAGGCGGGCGAATGTCTGTTCTTCTACGATCCGAGCCGCTCCGTCAGCACATGGATTGCCGACAACTGCACATATTTTGGTACCATTGGCGTTCACTGGTTTTACCTTTGAAGGGCCTGTTGCAAAATAGAACCGGCTGCAATAGGGGCGCGCGTTCCTGGCAGGGGTAGTGTGAAGGGGGCGGTCTTGGAGCCCCCTTCACGTTCAATCATCCGCCCGCAGGCGAAAATTTGCAGGAAGCAGATTGCTTCCTGCAAATTTATAAGGGAGTGTTGCATTTTGCAACACTCCCGGTTTTTGTATTCAGCGGACGATGAGTTCGTCGTTTTCCAGCTCCACGCGCAGCGTCGCGCCGCTCACGATCTCGCCTTCAATGATCCGTCGGGCGATGAGCGTCTCGACGGTGTGCTGGATATAGCGGCGCAGCGGACGCGCGCCGTAGAGCGGATCGTAGGCCGTGTCGATGATATGGCTCTTGGCCTCGTCGGACACCTCACAGACCAGCTGCTTGTCGCTCAGGCGGCGGTTGAGCGCCGCGATCTGCAGGTCGACAATTCTTGTGATATTCTCCTTGGTCAGGGGCTTGTAGAATACAATCTCGTCAAGCCGGTTCAAAAATTCCGGACGGAAGTGCGAGCGGAGCATCGCCTCAACCTGCGCTTTCGCTTCCGGCATGATATTGCCCTCGCTGTCAATGCCGTCGAGCAGATACTGCGACCCGAGATTCGATGTGAGAATGATGATCGTATTCTTGAAGTCGACGGTCCGGCCCTGCGAATCGGTCACGCGGCCGTCATCGAGCACCTGCAGCAGGACATTGAACACATCCGGATGCGCCTTCTCCACCTCGTCGAAAAGCACGACGCTGTAGGGATTGCGGCGCACCGCCTCGGTGAGCTGACCGCCCTCCTCATAGCCGATGTAGCCGGGAGGCGCGCCGAGCAGGCGCGAGACGGAATACTTCTCCATATACTCGGACA
>CAZUKJ010000245.1:0-1983 GCA_964620855.1 uncultured Oscillospiraceae bacterium | reverse complement strand
GTCGGAGGGCGCCGGCCTTGGCCACGACTTCCTGCGCCACATCGACCGCTGCCGCCTGCTCGTGCACGTCGTCGACGTGGCCGGCAGCGAGGGCCGCGACCCGGTGGAGGACTTTGAGCAGATCTGCGCGGAGCTCGCGCAGTACAATCCGGAACTGGCGGAGCGCCCGATGATCGTCGCGGCGAACAAGCTCGACCTGCTCGAGCCGGACAGCGACAATCTCGAGCGCCTGAAAGCGGCGGTTGCAGCGCGCGGGCTGGAGCTCTATGAGATCTCTGCGGCGACCACGCAGGGCACACGCGAGCTGGTCCGCACGATTGCAGGTAAGCTGTCCACGCTGCCGCCGATCACCATCTACGAGCCGGACTATGTCAAGCCGTTGGCCGAGGCCGGTGACGCGGATGAGCTGCAGATCGAGCGCTTTGACGACACATGGGTCGTCTCCGGCAAGTGGCTGCAGCAGCTCGTCGGTGATATCAATTTTGCCGACGTCGAGTCGCGTATGTACTTCGACCGGCAGCTCCGCAAGTCGGGCCTGTTCGACAAGCTCGAGGCGATGGGAATTCAGGACGGCGACTACGTCAGCCTGTATGACATGGAGTTTGAATACGAGCGATAACAAGCAAAAGGCGCAGCCACCGGCTGCGCCTTTTGTCATGCCGGGAGCATAGGAAAAGGGTGCTGATATGCCAATATCAGCACCCTTTTTCCTGCCCATGTTCGGGAGCGCGGCTTACTTCAGGCCGCGCTCGTAGGCCTCGATCATCTTCTTGACCATCTGGCCGCCGACGGAACCGGCCTCGCGGGAGGTCAGATCGCCGTTGTAGCCCTGCTTCAGGTTGACGCCAACCTCGGAAGCGGCCTCCATCTTGAACTTGTCCATGGCCTCGCGTGCCTCGGGAACATTGATCTGGTTGCTGTTTTTCATTGTTCTCAATCTCCTTGCGTTTCATTTTGGCGGATTCAATTCGCATTGCCTTACCGCAGTCATAGGTTTTCCGAAAAAACGATGGCGATACGGGGTAATTTTTTTCAAAATTGTCAGGAAAAGAAGCCGGAATCCACAAGTTCTTTTTTTGCAGCAACCGTCGGCTTGTCTTACAGTTCGCCATCGATGCAATCAAAGTGTGACGAAAAATATAAAAAGCAAATCATTCTGTGATTGTTACATCTTGCAGTTGCGTTTTGCTGTTACCTGTATTATGTCCTGAAACATGACAGAGACAGACCCTAAAACAGGGAACATCCACTTCCTCTGTGACCGAATTGGGCTTTAGGCCGCATATCCGCAGGACAACTGCGGTTACAAAACGGATCGTTACACAGCGATGGAACTTCCTCTTGAGCAGAAAGCGAGAAAACAAATTGCTCTTTGAAAAACCTACTGAATGAAATTTAGAAATCACACGGAATGGAATTGCAAAATCTCACTGAATGCGGAATCCTTTGGCGTGAGTTTGTACCATTATCAGGACTATAAAAATCAAGAAATCGATGCAGTTGTGGAGCTGCCGGATGGTCAGTGGTGTGCCTTTGAGATCAAACTGGGGGCAAATCGGATTGATGCCGCAGCTGAGAACTTGTTGGAGATCAAGAAGCAGATGGAAGAAGATCCAATGGGCAAGCCTCCCGCCGTACTATGCGTGTTGTGTGGTATGGCAAATGCTGCTTATCAGCGCCCGGATGGAGTGTTTGTGGTGCCCATCACCGCGTTGAAAGATTAAGTCAGAGAAGCGGTCGTTGAAAGGACGATGGCGGAAAGCCCTCGTGAGTTCGGCCTACACGGTGGGCAAGCATAGGTTTTAGCATGAAAAAGCAGGGGGTGATGGCGGGTGCTCATAAAACAGTTCACAGGCACAAGAGTGGGAGTGTTGCAAAATGCAACACTCCCTTATAAATTTGCAGAAAGCAATCTGCTTCCTGCAAACTATCGCCTGCGGGCGGGTGATTGAACGCGAATGGCCCAGGCCACCCTCTCTTGCC
>CAZUKJ010000244.1:0-1987 GCA_964620855.1 uncultured Oscillospiraceae bacterium | reverse complement strand
ACTAACATAGGAATCTGTCATCTTCTCACCTCCAGATGGTGTATTTGCAGTCAGTATTTATTTTGTCACACACCGAACCACATGTTTAGTCATCGTATTCTTGAGATAGTCTTCTGCCTTTAAATAACACTTCTATTTTAGATAGAACCTTTGCTGGATCCATGTCCTTATGATCGCTGGTAAGTTGGCCCTTTTCAGGTTTTATGAAAAATTGCGCCTTTTCACCAGAATCCTTATGCCCAACATAAACCACAATGATTGTGTCACCGTCTTTGTCGGTTTTTACATCAGTGGTTATCCAATAACCGGATTCTGTTTTTTCTTTTTTGGAAACCTCATGAACATACCAATCATCCAATCGCACCAGTTTTGCACCTTTGAATTCAGGTATATTCAGCATCCGCAAACATTTACCCTTCAACCCTCTGGGATTATCCACTTCAATATGTTTACGACATTTGGGACAATAATACTTCGTCGAAACATAATCTGATTGTTCAATTTCTAATTCAATTTCCGGATGAACAGAACAATGAAAATGGATACCATCCTGGTTGCAACTATAATATGTACGCCAATTTCTTTCAGCTGTACTGAAATTGGTGCAATCTCCAAAAGTTAATTCATCACCATCAAACAGCGAGCACTTTCGAAACGAAATGGCATCATTTAATCGATATATTGTTTTGTCTGCCATTAACAGTACCTCCTTTATGCAGTGTGTAATTACACCCCTAAGCGGTGGCGGATGGTGTTGAGCCATTCGCCCTTGTATTTGAAATACTTGGGGCCGGCGATGGCGCATTTTGCACCGGTCAGATGTTTTGCCAGCGCGGAGAGAGACCATGTTTCACCGTTATAGCTGACATGCTTATCGTCAACAACCTCACAGAGCTCTCCGGTATGATCGTTTCCGTTGCAGTAGAATTCGACCTGCTCACCGATTGCGATGCCGCATGCAGAGAATGTGAACGGCGCCATGCGCTCCTGGTGCTGCTCGTTGATCTCTTGTGCCAGAGCTGCTTCGCGCTGCTCGGTGGCGGTTGCCTTCCACTTTTTCAGACGATGGCTGTAACCGTTGATTTCTGCGATGGCTTCCAGAATGGCATATGCATCCTCCGGTGTCATGGCATAGAACTCCCGGATGCGGCGCTTGCCGTCTACTTCTTCTGTGGAGCGCAGTTCCGGATTCAGCTTATCCAAAATGGAATGGAGCTTCTTGTCCGAAAGTGCGGAATCCACTTCGTATGTTGCGTACACGCGGAACGCGAAAGGCACTGCAGTGCTGCGATTCAGCTCATCCAACCGCTGCTTGACATCCGTCGCATAGCCGATTTTCACATACTGCGGAAACGACGGATTAGTAAGTATGTAGATAAATCCTGTTTTCCCCATATTTTCCTCCTATGCTGAGTGGCTTTACCGGTGCGGCACCGAGGCTCACACGCCCTTTTTATAATAGTGCTCTATTTCCCTCGCAAGGGTTTCTTTTATAAGCGCCAATTCTTGTTTCATTGCCGCTTTCTCCGTGTCGCAGTAATTGCTGTTGTCCACAAGGCGCTCACAGAAATAATGAAGAATTTCGTTTCCCTGCCAAGCCTTTTGATAATCCACTCGCGCTATCAATCCAAATTGAATCGCTGCGACGTAGCTGTTCGTTAGATTTTCAAATTCAGTCATTTTTACCTCATTTCAGCCGTTCGCACAGCGGCAGGATTTCTTCCAGCTTAGCGACGATGCGTTTCTGCTCAGCAAGAGGCGGAAGCGGAATCAAGAAATCTTTAATTGTATCCATCGAAATATTATCGTTTGTGGAATTTTTGCTGTGCTGTATCACTTTTTGTGTGATAGGAGCCAAAATCACTTGATATACATATTCCGGCAAAACCATTTCTACCTTGATAGTTGCAACACGCTGATTTACAACCATCTTTTCATGCATATGCGTAACAAACAGACTTTTTCCCACGGTTCCACCTGTCATACA
>CAZUKJ010000243.1:0-2004 GCA_964620855.1 uncultured Oscillospiraceae bacterium | reverse complement strand
CATATCATCGACCGGTTCGCCCAGCAGGTTGAACACGCGGCCGAGGCACTGCTCGCCCACGGGGACCGAGATCGGTGCGCCGGTGTCGACCGCCTGCAGACCGCGCTGCAGACCGTCGGTCGAGCTCATGGCGATGCAGCGGACGACGTTGTCGCCGATATGTTGCGCGACCTCGCAGGTCAGAACCTGACCGTTGTGCTCGATCTGGATGGCGTTGAGCAGGCTCGGCAGTTCGCCGTCGGAAAACTGGATATCCAGAACCGGGCCGACGACCTGCGAGACAACGCCTGTATGTTTTGTGGCCAATTTGGTCAACTCCTTCGAATAACTTCTGCCGCATGGATGCGTGGACGCTTACGCGTCTGCACCGGCGACAATCTCGGTGATCTCCTGCGTAATGGCCGACTGGCGGGCTTGATTGTACTTCAGGTTCAGATCATCGATCATTTCCTCGGCGTTCTTGGTGGCGGCATCCATCGCGGTGCGGCGGGCGCCCAGCTCACTGGCCAGTGACTCGCACAGCGCGCCATAGATCAGGCCGCCGAGATACTCCGGAATAATTGCGTTGAACACCGTTTCGGCGTCCGGCTCATACATGGTGAGCTGATGCACTTCGGCGGAAGCGGACGGAACCGGCTCCGGGAGCGGCAGCAGCTGCATAACGGCAGGCGTCTGCGTCAGGATCGAGCCGAAGCTGGTGAAAGCAAGCTGCACTTCGTCGAACGAACCGGCGAGGTATTCCTTGCAGATGCTGTGCGCCATCGTGAAGCAGTCGCTGATCGACAACGCCGCCGCCTCGTTCCACGCATCAGAGAACAGATCGTAGTGATGGCTGCGGAAGTATTCCACGGCTTTTTTGCCGATGGGCAGGACAACGGCATCCTTGCCGTCCATCTTCGCCACAGCCATCTTAATGATATTGTTGTTGTAGCCGCCGGCCAGACCGCGGTCACCGGCGATCACGATGCAGCAGACGCGCTTGCCATCGCGCTGTGCAAAATACTCGGAGGTAAGCTCCTGGTTGCTCTGTGCGATCTCCGAAACCGTCTGGTGGAGCACTTCGAAATACGGACGGCTTTTCAGCACGCGCTCCTGTGCACGGCGCAGCTTGGAGGTGGCGACCATTTCCATCGCCTTGGTGATCTGCTTGGTGCTCTCCATGCTGCGGATGCGCGTTTTGATATCCTTCATGGAAACGGCCATGTGTTACGCCCCCTTTACTTTGTGCTCAGGAACGAGGACACATAGTCGTCGAGCGCGGCCTTCAGACCTGCCTCAGCAGCCTCATCGAGCTTGCCGGTGGTGCGGATGGCGGTCAGAACATCGGTGGCACGGTTGTCCATATACGAATACAGGCCGGACTCAAACTCGCTGACATCGGAGACGGCGACATCTTTGAGGTAGCCGTTGGTGGCCGCATAGAAGATGCAGACCTGATGCGCGACTTCGACAGGCTTGCCGTTTTTCTGTTTGAGGACTTCCACGATGCGCTCGCCCTGAGCCAGACGCTCTTTGGTGTCCTGATCGAGGTCCGAGCCGAACTGGGCAAAGCTCTGCAGCTCGCGGTACTGCGAGTACAGCAGCTTGAGCGAACCGGCAACCTGCTTCATGGCTTTGATCTGCGCGCTGCCGCCGACACGGGAAACGGAAATACCCGGGTTGACGGCCGGCATGATGCCGGAGTTGAACAGCTCGGTCTCGAGGAAGATCTGACCGTCGGTGATCGAGATGACGTTCGTGGGAATATACGCCGAAACGTCACCGGCCTGCGTCTCGATGATCGGCAGGGCGGTCAGCGAGCCGCCGCCGCGCTCCGGAGAAAGACGCGCTGCGCGTTCGAGCAGGCGGGAGTGCAGATAGAAGACGTCGCCCGGGAAGGCTTCGCGTCCGGGCGGACGGCGGATCAGCAGGGAAATGGCGCGGTAGGCGACGGCATGCTTGGACAGGTCGTCGTAGATGACCAGGACGTCCTTGCCCTGATACATGAAGTATTCGCCCATCGTG
>CAZUKJ010000242.1:0-2016 GCA_964620855.1 uncultured Oscillospiraceae bacterium | reverse complement strand
CAACCACGTCGTCGGAGATATAGCGCGAATCGGTGCGCGGATAGGTCAGAACCTTGTGCCGCTCATAGAGGCTCTGCATCAGATTGAGCGTTTCTTTGGCCGAATAGGCATACTTTTTATTGGCCTCGCGCTGCAGCTCCGTCAGGTCGTAGGCGGCCGGCGGCGGCGTCTGCTTCTTGGCGCGCTTGAGCTCCACAATCTTTGCCGTGCCGCGCTCGACCGCCCCGGCAATGCGCTCTGCCTGCGCCCGGTCAAAGGTGCGGGCAGCGCCGTCGCTGCTGCGCCACGTTGCCTGAAACTTGTCGAGCTTGAGCCTGACGCCCCAGTATTCCTTCGGCACAAACCGGCGAATCTCCTCTTCCCTGCGGACGATCAGCGCCAGCGTCGGCGTCTGCACGCGGCCGGCAGAGAGCTGCGCGTTGAATTTGCATGTCAGCGCGCGCGTGACATTCAAGCCAACCAGCCAGTCTGCCTCCGATCTCGCCTGCGCAGAACGGAACAGGTTTTCATACTCTTTCGCCGGTTTCAGGTTTTCAAAGCCCTCGCGGATGGCGCGATCGGTCTGCGATGAGATCCAAAGCCGCCTGGTAGGGCCTTTCCACCCGGCCTTGATCATGATCCACCGCGCCACCAGCTCGCCCTCGCGGCCGGCGTCGGTCGCAATGACGAGCTCGGCAATATCCCCGCGCTTCATCAGCCCCTGAACAACTTTAAACTGCTTGCTCGTCTCGCGGATGACCACGAGCTTCATCGGCTCGGGCAGCATCGGCAGATCTTCCATGTTCCATCGCTCGAGCTTTTTATCATAAACATCCGGATCTGCCAGCGTCACCAGATGGCCCAGCGCCCATGTCACGACATAGCGATCCCCTTCCAGATACCCGTCCGCGCCCTTTCTGCAGCCGAGTACACGCGCGATCTCGCGGCCGACCGACGGTTTTTCCGCCAGTACCAGTGTCTTTCCCATACGCTTCTCCTTTGTGTTCGGTTTTCCCCATTATATCAGGCAAACCGCCCGGGCGCAACCGGAAGCCGCGTATGCTTTTCCGGTTGTGTTTCCACCCGGATCTGTGCTAAACTGTACAGGCGCCGTCCGGTCAGACGCCCTCGTAGGTATACAGGCCGAAGGACTTCATCACCTCGCTGCGGCAGTCGCTGTAGGTCGTGCCGGTCTGCTCGCGCGCGGAAAACACCAGCGCATAGCTGTACTCCACATCCGTCAGTACACTGGCCTGATGCAGCCACCCGCCGTCTTCCGACTGCGAATACCACACGAACTGATATTGCGGCATGCCGTAGCGCTCCGTCTGCACCGTCTGCACGACCTCCGGCACATAGCCGGTCAATTCCTGAATGACCTCGTCGATCCCGGTCGTTTCCATCACCAGCGCGCTGATCTCATAATCGCCCTCCGCGTGGGAATAGACGGTGCTCGTATTGGTCTGAGAAAACGTTTCAAGCACTGCATCCATCGGCACGGAAAAGCTGATCTGATACGGCTGCTCGCCAAGCGACGAGACGGCCACCGCATCGTCGATCGTATCGCTGACCGTCTCCCATTGCGTCTCGGCCGCGCAGCCGCACAGCGGCAGTAAGCACACAAGTCCCACCAGCAGTTTTTTCATCATTACACTCCACCTCCGAAAGGATTTCACCATGACCAAAGAGTCTGTCGCGGTTGTCCTGCTTTTAATCAATGCAGTCGCCGTTCTGATTATGTATGCCGATAAAAAATTTGCGATCCGGCGTGAGCAGCGGATTCCGGAACGCACGCTGATGGGGTTTGCCGTTTGCTTTGGCAGCGTCGGCATCCTGCTCGGCATGATCTTGTTCCGGCACAAAACAAAACACGCCAAATTCAGTGTTGGCGTGCCGCTGATTTTGCTGGCGCAGGTTCTGGTTGTTCTGTTTTATCTGCCCTGATTTGTCATAGTGTGCTCACCGATTGCGCAATGACAGACCTGGGAGATTGGGTGCATAACTACCGGCATCTGTGCGCAATGATGCCCTTAGGGA
>CAZUKJ010000241.1:0-2029 GCA_964620855.1 uncultured Oscillospiraceae bacterium | reverse complement strand
CGATGACAAGGGGCATATTCTCGTTATAGCGGAAGGAAACATTGTTCAGCTCGATGCCGCCGGACAGCCGTTCAATGACCATCTTACCCTCGGATACCTCAGGCACTTCCTCCAGAATCGGCTTCGCCATATCCAGGATCGGCTTCAGCTGGGCAATGGTTGTGGCAACCCCCGCCAGAGACAAAAAGGCGGCGGACATCATGCCGTAGGCCGTACTAAATGCGTAATACTCTGCCACCGTGATTCCGCTTTTCAGCGAAAGGTAATACATCGCAATGGTGCCGCCCAGGGATATGGCTGTGGAAAGAGCCGTATTCATCCGCAAAAACAGGGGCGGATTTGCCGTCAATGCCAGTTGTTTGGAATACAGGTCCGCCCAGCGGGCAAAAACGCGTTTTTCCGCACCGGAGAGCTTGATCTTCTGAATGCCGGTGATCACGGCGTAGCTCATACCGCTTTCTCTGGCGGAAAGCTCCATCTGCTCCCTGCTCAGTCGCATCTGGCGAAAGGCGGTGACCAGCGTGAACAGAAGCGAAATCACAGTCACGGTAATGGCAGGCACGACCAGAGCGGGCGCATACACAAAAATCTGCGTCAGATACATCAGGGAAAATACCGAGGTAAGTCCCGTATTGAGCACGGCGGAGACGATCATGCCGCACAGGGCTTGGAGATACCCCGTTCTGCTGGCAAGATCACCGGCGCTGTACTTCTTGAAAAAGTCCGCCGGCAGCGACAAGATCCGCATCATGGATGCAGCCTGCACAGACAGCTCAATTTTTGTGTTGATTCGCTCAATCACCAGATCCCTGACCACGATAAACAGCAGTCGGCTCACACCAATACTGAGTAAAAACACAGCGATTCCGGCCAACAGCTGCGCGCTCCCGCTGTTCACTACGGTTCCGAACAGCAGATTGTTTACCTTCGGCATCAGCAGCCCCACTGCAGATACCGCCAGCGCAGCCAGCAGCACAAGCACATAATCCATCGGGGAGAGGATGTCAATCATATACCGCATCAGCGACGGAACCGTCAGCTTTTTCAGCGGGAAGGGCTTATAAAAGCAGATTGCCTCATCCTCAAACAGCGCTTCGTTCTCCGATGTCACCTTCACCCATTTCCCCGAACCGCTGTCGAAAAACCTGTATCCGCGGAACTCCTTGGGAATCAGGGCCGTAACCGTTCCATCATCCTTGCGCGTGGCCAGCATGGCGCCGACGGCATCACGATGCCAGCCTTTTTCCAATGTTACCCTTCGGCGCATGATCCCGTGGGGACGCAGCAGAAACTCCAGCCGGTCATTCAGACCTTTGACCGAATCGGGGACTTCCCGCGGCTTAACATGGTAATAGCGCAGGATCTCACCGATGGCATCTTCCGCCTTATCTTCCTCGCTGGAATAAGCGGCAGAATATTTAGACCCCAGCACCGCGTCGGCAATGCCAACGAACGCCTCCTCAAAAACAGCATCGTCGCTGCGTTTTCTCTGTTTAATTTGTTCGTCAAACCATCCCATGACATCACCGCCTCAGTCGCTGGTAATCAGCTGAGTATAAACCCCACCCAGAGCATACAGCTCCTCATGGGTACCCCGTTCCACGACACGCCCCTGATCCATGACAATAATCTCGTCACAGTCCCGAATGGTGGACAGCCGGTGGGCAATCACGATGCAGGTGATTCCCCGGTCTTTGATGGATTGGATCACATCATACTCCGTTTTGGCATCCAGCGCGGACGTGGCTTCGTCCAGAATCATGATTGTGGGATCCTGCGCCAGCACGCGGGCGATTTCCAGCCGCTGCCGCTGACCGCCGGACAGGTCTTTGCCGCCTTCTGTCAGCCGGTAATTATATCCACCGTCGCGCTGCATGATATCCTCATGGAGCTGGGCGTCCCGGGCGGCCATAATCATTTCAAAATCTTCAATGGAAGAATCCCACATTTTTATGTTGTTGGCAATGGTATCTTCAAACAGGATAATATCCTGATCCACCACAGCCAAAGAACCGGTAAAGACACTTCT
>CAZUKJ010000240.1:0-2031 GCA_964620855.1 uncultured Oscillospiraceae bacterium | reverse complement strand
GCTGGTGACCGCCCTGTGCGCGGGAGAGGAACAGGCTGACCGGCAGACCTGTCGCTTCTGAGACCAGACGGCCGGTGGTGCTGGTTGCCAGCAAGTTGTGCTTGGAGAGGATGCCTTTATAGGCGGTGCAGAACTGCACCATAAGTTCTTTCTTTTTATCGTGTGCCATCAATGCGATGTTCATGACATTCACTCCATTTCCTCAAGATCCGGCAGCCGCCGGGCTGGTTACAATTTCATCAGCGGGACTTTTCGCCCGCAGAGGCGGCGCGCGATATGCAGGCATGCGGCAGCGGCGCCTTTGGTTTCAAACAGGACGAGCGGCGTGCCGGAGGCGGCGGCAAGGACGACTTTATAATCATCCGGAACAATGCCGATCAGCGGCAGGCCGACGCCATCCATAACGTCGTCGATGGTAAAACGCATCCGGCCGAGCAATTTTGGGATCACGCGGTTGACAACAACGTGCATCTGTGTTTGTCCGTCCTGCTCGAGCAGCTCTGCGGTACGGGAAGCGTCGCGCAGACTGGCGGGGTCGGGCGTGGCAACGACGAGCACGCGGTCGGCAAACCGGGTAGCCAGGCGGAAACCTGCGCCAACACCGGCCGGTGCATCGATCAGGACCCAGTCGAACTGCTCCCGGGCGGAATCGATCAGTCCGCCGAATGCTGCGCCGTCGAGCAATTCCGGCTGCGTGAGCACCGGCGCAGTCAGAAGGAACAGACCTTCGATTTCGGGGTGCTGAGCGGCGCTGCTGAGTGAGCAGCGCCCGTCGGCCACGTCCGCAAACGAGATGCTGGCCAGATCAGTCATGCCAAGAGAAATGTCGAGATTGCGCATGCCGACGTCAAGATCAATGCACAGAACCCTTTGCCCTTCGGCCGCAAGGCACGAAGCAATCGCGGCACAGAGCGTGGTCTTACCGGTGCCGCCCTTGCCGGAGGTAACGGTCAGAACCTGACCCAAAACGCATCCCTCCATTCCTATTATATACCAGTCTATATTATAGCGATTTTTCAGTGCGATTTCAACCGCTTTTTCGCCCCGGATTTCGACGCAAAGTGCAGTGAAAAAATTTTTTGAAAAATAAAAAAATACCTCTTTACAAAACCGCAAAGTCATGTTATCTTAATAACAGAAATAAGAATCATTATTGTTTTGGAGGGAGAACAATGAAAAGCACGACGCGAAAGCACAGCCGCAAGCGCGATGCGATTCTCGAATGTCTCCGGTCGACCAACAGCCATCCATCTGCCGAGTGGGTCTACTCGCAGCTCAAGCCGATCATTCCGGACCTCAGCCTGGGAACGGTCTATCGGAATCTGGCGCTGTTTCGCAGTGAGGGCCTGATTACATCGGTCGGCGTTGTCAATGGTCTGGAGCGGTTCGATGCCGACATGTCGGAGCATATGCATTTCGTCTGCAGCAAGTGCGGTGCAGTGATTGACGTTGGACCGACAAAACTCCCGGAAGAGCTTATTTCCTGCGCGGCGCTGGCCGGTTCGGTTGAGTCCTGCAGAATCACGTTTACCGGTGTTTGTTCCACCTGCGATTCCGGTGCACCGACGCCGGAATCTGTACACTGAAATTTTTATTCACCCCAATATCATAAAAAATAAAATTCGGAGGTAAAAAATTATGGCGAAGTATGTTTGCTCTGTTTGTGGTTATGTTCATGAAGGCGACTCGGCTCCCGAGAAGTGCCCGATCTGCGGCGTCGGCCCGGAGAAGTTCACTGAGATGAGCGCGAATGCGGCCTATGCTGCTGAGCATGTGGTTGGCGTTGCACAGGGGGCGCCGGAGGATATCATGATGGATCTTCGTGCCAACTTTGAGGCAGAGTGCTCCGAGGTCGGTATGTATCTGGCGATGAGCCGCGTTGCTCACCGCGAAGGTTATCCGGAGATCGGCCTGTATTGGGAAAAGGCTGCCTGGGAAGAAGCTGGGCACGCTGCCAAGTTCGCCGAGCTGCTTGGCGAGGTCGTGACGCCGTCGACCAAGAAGAATCTGGAGATGCGTGTGGAAGCGGAG
>CAZUKJ010000239.1:0-2036 GCA_964620855.1 uncultured Oscillospiraceae bacterium | reverse complement strand
CGATCCCTCGTCGATCGTATAATCCTCATCGTGCACGGTGACAGAGAGGTAATCGCCGTCAAAAATACCGTCACAGGCCGTCAGCGCAAACAGCAGCGCTGCAGCCAGCAGGGTCAATCCGACTCGTTTCATCTCCGTGCACCTCCTTGGTAAGCGTCAAAGGCTGTCTTTGGAATACCGGTCAAATCCGTAGCCGAGCACCTGATGCGCCTCCTGCACAATCACAAATGCATCCGGGTCAACCTCGACCACCGCATCTTTGAGTGCAGCCAGCTGATCGCGCTTGACCGCACAGAGCACGATCATCTTCTCAGTGCGCTCGTAGCTCCCCTCTCCTTTGAGGTAGGTCGCTCCGCGGTCGAGTTTTTTATCAATATTCTCGACGATCTGCTCATAATGATCCGAAATGATCAGCGCCACTTTGGAATACTCAAACCCATAAACCACGCCGTCGAGTGCAACGGTGCACAGGTACAGCGACACCGCGCAGTAAAGCACTATGTTCAGGTCGCGGAATGCAATGCCTGTCAGGACAATAATCACACCATCGACAAACAGCATCAGCTTGCCGATCGACAGATCGCGCAGTTGCTTTTTCAGCAGCCGCGCAACGATATCCACACCGCCGGTCGATGCGCCGCGTGTAAACACCATGCCGATACCAACGCCCGAAAGCAATCCTCCAAAGGCTGCACCAAGCAGCGGCTCGGTTTCCGGAACCGGCAGTCTCGCAAAGACGTCAATGAGCAAGGAGCTGGCAACCATTCCCAGCAGCGAGCCGAAGAAAAATTTCTTGCCCACACTACGATAGCCGGCAATAAACAGCGGGATGTTAATGAGCACGCTGATCAGGCCGACTGAGCCAAAGTCAAACAGCTGCACCAAAACCATTGCCAGACCGGATACTCCACCGGCATTGATCGCATTGGGCGCAAGCAACATCGAAAACGCCAGCGCATACATTGCGCTGCCAAGCGTAATGACCAGCACATCCTTCAGCAGGGGCCCCAGTTGTTTCGTCCTCAAGCGGATCCTCCTTCGCTTACAGTTCGAGCGCGACCTGTTTTTCTTCCAGGTCCTCATCCTTCAGCAGTGCGCCGGCTGCAGGAAGCGCCTTGGCACGATAGCGCGGAGCGTTGACAATCGCGCTGCTCTCCAGCAGGCACGCACGGTCGAGCACTGCTTTTTTCTTCAGCGTCAGCACTGCGACGCCCTGTGTATTTCTCGTGGTCTTCGGCAGCAGCTGCGCCGTCGAGAACACCAGCGCGCGGCCCTCCGTCGAATACACTGCAACCTGCGCATCCTCCTGCAGCAGCAGGACCGACTTGAGCGGACTCTTATCCGAATATGCGCCTGTCAGCTTTTTGCGGTTTGTGACCGTCTGATACGCGCTGAGCGCAACCTTGGCCACCTTGCCGTTTTCATAGAAGAACAGCATATGGCCGGTATAGTCGCCCGGCAGGCAAACAGCCAGCACACTCTCTCCCTCTTCCATGCCGAGTTTGGACGGCAGATAATCGCCCAATACGGACGCTTTCGTGTCGTCGAACTCTGAGCAGCGGGTCTTGTATACCTGGCATCGATCTGTGAACACCAGCAGTTCGGCGCGGTTTGTCGCCTCACAGGTCATGGCAAGGCCGTCGCCCTCTTTGAACTTCTGCTCGCCCGACATGCGCAGCGACTGCGGCGTAATCTTTTTGAAATAGCCTTCACGGGAGACAAACAGCGAGACCGGATAATCCGGCGTCTCGTCCTCTTCTGAATCCGCCGACGGAAGCTCCGACTCATAGACGATACCGGTACGCCGCTCAACACCGTATTTCTTTGCCACATCCTCAAGCTCCTTGACGATCAGCTGACGGATCTTCCGCTGGCTCGAGAGTGTTTCTTCCAGCTCTGCGATCTCTGTCTCCAGAGAACTCGTCTCTTCTGTGCGCTTGAGAATGTATTCTTTATTAATGTTGCGCAGCTTGATCTCCGCAACATAGTTTGCCTGAATCTGATCAATGCCGAAGCCGATCATCAAATTCGGGATA
>CAZUKJ010000238.1:0-2054 GCA_964620855.1 uncultured Oscillospiraceae bacterium | reverse complement strand
TGTAGTCACGCTCGCCGACTGCCTTGCACAGATCAAGCAGCTTCTTGCCCGCGTCGCGGGAGCCTTCGTAGTTGTCGAAATTGTCAAGCCATTCCTGCGCGGCAGCAGCAACTTCCTCATCGCAGTATTCCACCGCGATCAGGCTGCGAACGGTGTCGGCCAGACCGTCACGGAGCTGTCTGACAGCGACTGCCTCACCGAGGCCGTATTCGGCGTTGTCTTCGAACAGGGAGTTCGACCACGCCGGACCCTTGCCTTGCTTGTTGACGGTGTACGGCGTCGACGGAGCCGAGCCGCCCCAGATGGACGAGCAGCCGGTGGCGTTGGCAATATACATATGGTCGCCATAGAGCTGCGTGACCAGCTTGGCGTACGGAGTCTCGCCGCAGCCTGCGCATGCGCCGGAGAACTCCAGCAGCGGCTGGTGGAACTGAGAACCCTTCACCGTAGTCTTGTCAAACGGAACTTCCTTCTCGCTGACATGATTGAACGCATAATCGTACTTAGCCTGAGCATCCGTACTGACGGGAACCATCCTGAGCGCTTTCTGTTTGGCCGGGCAGACGTTGACGCAGGAGCCGCAGCCCGTGCAGTCATAGGCAGAGACCTGGATGGAGAAGTTTGCGCCCTCGAGGCCCTTGCCGGCCATCGGCTTGGACTTCGTGCCCTCCGGTGCAGCTGCAAGCTCGTCGGCGTTCATCACAAACGGACGAATGACCGCGTGCGGGCAGACGAAAGAGCAGAAGTTGCACTGGATGCAGTTTTCCGGCAGCCATTCCGGCGCAACCGCAGAGATACCGCGCTTTTCATAAGCGGCGGTACCGGCCGGCAGTGTGCCGTCGGCAAGATCCATGAGCTTGGAGACGGGGATCGAGTCACCGGTCATCGCGTTGGCCGGGGTGAGGATGTCGTCAACAAAGCGCTTCATAACCGGATCGGCACATTCGACGCCTGCAGCGGCGGCGGTGCCTTCTGCGTCGAGCCAGTCGGCAGGGATCTCAAGCTTGGTCAGGTTGGCGAGACCGGCATCGACGGCGGATTTGTTCATGTTGACAATTTCGTCGCCCTTGTGGCCATAGGTCTTGACGATGGCGTCTTTCATATAGCGCTCGGCGTCGTCGATCGGGATGATGTTTGCAAGCTTGAAGAACGCAGCCTGAAGAATCATGTTGAACTTGTTGCCGAGGCCGAGTTCTGCGCCTAGCTTGGCAGCGTCGACGGTGTAGACCTGAATGTTGTTTCTGGCGATGTAGCGCTTGGCGTCGGCCGGGAGAACCTGGCCGAGCTGCTCGACATCGTAGCTGCAGTTGATCAGGAATGTACCGCCCGGCTTAAGATCCTGCGCCATCGGATATTTCTCAAGATAGCTGGCCTGATGGCAGGCGACAAAGTCAGACGCAGTCACATAATAGGTAGAACGGATCGGCTCCGGACCAAAACGCAGGTGAGAAATGGTGACGCCGCCGGACTTCTTCGAGTCATACTGGAAGTATGCCTGAATTTTGAGATCGGTGTTGTCACCGATGATCTTGATGGAGTTCTTGTTTGCACCGACAGTGCCGTCAGAACCGAGACCCCAGAATTTGCACGCGGTGTTGCCGGCGGCCTGCGGGTCGATCACTTCTTCGATCGGCAGAGAGAGGTTCGTGACGTCGTCCGTGATGCCGATGGTGAACGGATGCTGCGGCTGTGCCTTGGCGAGGTTGCGGAACACGGTGAGATAGGCGCTCGGGCCGGTGTCTTTGGAGCCGAGACCATAACGGCCGCCGATAATCGAAGCACTGCCGAACTTCGAGCCGGCCAGTGCGGTAACAACATCCTGATACAGCGGTTCACCGAGCGAGCCCGGCTCTTTGCAGCGGTCGAGGACTGCAATGCGCTGCACGCTGTCGGGCAGAACATCGATCAGGTGCTTGGCGGAGAACGGACGATACAGATGGACGTTGATCAGGCCGACCTTTTCGCCCCTGGCATTGAGGTAGTCGACAACCTCCTCGATCGCGTCGTACGAAGAACCCATCGAAACGACGACGTCGGTGGCGTCCGGTGCACCG
>CAZUKJ010000237.1:0-2059 GCA_964620855.1 uncultured Oscillospiraceae bacterium | reverse complement strand
TGGTAGGCGGGGAAGTTGACGTTGATGAAGAATGCAAACACACCAAACGCGGAGAACAGAATGAACTTCAGGTAGGTGCTGAGCTTGTACTTTTTAAGCGTTGCCATACGTTGCATTGTCCCTTTCTTTCTTAAATTTTCTTGCTTTTATTCCTGTTCCGGGAAACGGAACTAGGGCCGCATAGTGCTTGCGCCCTTGCACCATGCGGCATTTTTGCCCGTATAGTATCTCATTTTTATAGGGGTTTGTCAACCGAAAAGGGCAATTCTGCGACAAATTTCTGGTATAATTCCAAGGTTTTGCGGCGCCTGCGCGCTCAGAAAAAGAGCCGGACGCTCAGACACGAGACGAGAAAGCCCACCAGATCGGCAGTCAGCGCGGCCGGAATGGCATAGCGCGTGCGATCGACGCCTGCGGCGCCGAAGTAAACGCTGATGGTGTAGAAGGTCGTTTCAGTCGAGCCGAGCATGACGGCGGCGGTGCGGCCGATCTCGGAGTCCGGGCCGTAGGCGGCGATCAGATCCGCGCCGACGGCCAGCGCCGCACTGCCGGAGATCGGGCGGATGAGCATCAGAACGGTCAGCTCCGGCGGGATGCCGAGGCGCTCAAAGACCGGCGAGGCCCACCCGGCCAGCAGCTCGACCGCGCCCGAGGCACGCAGCATGTGCACGGCGGTCAGCAGCAGCACCAGCGCGGGGATGATTGTCACAAGGGTGCGCAGCCCGTTTGCCGCACCGGTGACAAGATTGGTGTACACGTCCTGCTTTTTGGAAAGGGCGAAGCAGGAGACACCCGAGAGCAGCAGCGCAACGAGCGCGTCGAAGATCATCGGATCACCCTCTGCAGCACGAAACAGGCGCAAAGGCCGGCGCACATCGAGCAGACCGAGGTGAACCAGACGGCGGGCAGGATGTCGAACGGCGTCCGGCATCCGGCGGCGGTGCGAACGGCGGCCACTGTGGCAGGGATGAGCTGAAGCGAGGCGGAGTTCATCACAACGAAGCGGCACATCTCGTCCGTGGCGCGGCGGCTGCCGCTGCGCTCGCGCAAACACCGGACGGCTTCGATGCCGAAGGGCGTCGCGGCATTGCCGAGCCCGAGCAGGTTGGCCGTGACATTCGAGCAGATGCTGCCGAGCGTCTTCTCGTCGCGGCTGGCGTCGGGAAACAGCCGGCGGAACACCGGATGCATCCGCTTTGAGAGCGCCTGCGTCAGCCCCGCGTGCTCGAGCACGCACGCAAAGCCGCTCCAAAGCAGCAGCGGTCCGGCGATGGAGACTGCCAGAGAGATCCCGGCCGAAGCGCCTTCGAGCGCGGCGGCGGAGACGGCGGCGGATGTGCCGCAAAACAGTGAGACGACGACCGAAACGGCCGTCAGCACGCACCAGATCACGGACATTGCCATAGCGCATCACTCCTTGTTTGGTGTGGTACAGCCTATGGCCGGTCCTCGGAAAATATGCCGCGCGGCGATTTGTCGAAAACTTGTGCGCGAATTGTAAAAAAATTGAAAATTGTCGATTGACAAAGAATTGAAAGGGGCGTATACTTTGAAATACCTTAGGGATAATGATTTCAAATACTAAAGGGGGAAGCGTCTTGAAATCAACGGGAATTGTCAGAAAGGTAGACGAACTGGGCCGCATCGTGCTCCCAATCGAGCTGCGTCGGACGCTGGATATTGCAGAGAAGGATTCTTTGGAGATCTATGTGGATGGATCGCAGATCATCCTGAAAAAGTATGAGCCGTCGTGCATCTTCTGCGGCGACGCCAAAGATGTGATCCACTACAAGGGCAAGAATATCTGCCCGGCATGTATGGAAGAAATGAAGGCGCTGTAAGCCGCCCTCAAAGTCAACACAACAGTAAAAAACGACAGTACGCAGTGCGTACTGCCGTTTTATGTTGCATCAACACAATCTCTGTGTCGATGGCACGCTGCGCCAATCGGTGTTTCTCTCCCTCATCAGAGGGAGTCTGATCGGTGCGGGGGTGGTCGAGGGGGAACGGATTGCCACGGCGCTGCGCGCCTCGCAATGACAAGTTTGGGAGCAGGATG
>CAZUKJ010000236.1:0-2063 GCA_964620855.1 uncultured Oscillospiraceae bacterium | reverse complement strand
ATGGAAGAGCCGTTGCCCAGATGGCAGGAGATCAGCTTGAGCTCCTCGATCGGCTTGCCGAGCATCTCGGCAGCGCGGGCAGTAACATAGCGGTGAGACGTGCCGTGGAAGCCGTAGCGGCGGACCTTATCCTTCTCGTAGTACTCCTTCGGCAGAGCGTAGGTGTACGCAACGGACGGCATGGTCTGATGGAACGCGGTGTCGAACACGGCGACCATCGGGACACCCGGCATGACCTTCTCGCAGGCCTGGATGCCGATGATGTTGGCCGGGTTGTGCAGCGGAGCCAGCGGGTTGCACTCTTCGATGGCCTTCATGACCTCGGCGTCGATCTTGACGGAGGCGGCAAAGGCCTCGCCGCCGTGGACGACGCGGTGGCCGACGGCGTCGATCTCGGAGACGGACTGGATGACGCCGTGCTCGGCATCGAGCAGCGCATCGAGAACAGCCTGGATCGCCTCAGCGTGGGTCGGCATGGCGATGTCGAAAGACTCGTTGTAGCCGCGGGACGGGATCTTGTGGGTCAGACGGCCGTCGATGCCGATGCGCTCGCAAAGGCCCTTGGCGTAGACGGTGTTGGTATCCGGATCCATCAGCTGATACTTCAGCGAAGAGCTGCCGGCGTTGATAACAAGAACATTCATTTTGTTGTCACTCCTACATTTATTTGTTTTCATTCGCATTTTGTGGTACGATAAACACGCTGTTTCTATTTTAGTATAGTTTTCCCGAAAGAACAACTGTTAATATAGAAAAATTTCAAAATTAAGGCGGTGTTTTTTTGTGACAACAGCGGCAATCGTCTGCGAATACAACCCGTTTCACAATGGACATCAAAAACAATTCGACCTGACCCGCGCCGCGCTCGGCGCGGATACGGCGCTCGTCTGCCTGATGAGCGGCAACTTCGTCCAGCGCGGCGAACCGGCCTTATTCGACAAGCTGACGCGCGCCCGTGCGGCGGTGCGCGGCGGTGCAGACCTCGTGCTTGAGCTGCCCGTCACAGTCTGCCTGCGCTCGGCCGAGGGCTTCGGCGCAGGTGCCGTCTCGATCCTGCAGGGCCTCGGCTGTGTCGACACGCTGAGCTTCGGCTGCGAAAGCGGCGACGCCGACGCGATCCGGACTGTCGCCCGGGTGCTTCTGAGCGAGGAATTTCCTCCACTGCTGCGCTTGCAGCTGGACAAGGGGCTGTCCTTCGCCGCTGCGCGGGAAGCCGCCGTGCAGGAGCTGGCCGGGCTTGGCGCGCTGCTGCGTGCGCCGAACAACATTCTTGCCGTGGAGTACTGCAAGGCGCTGCTGCGCTCCGGCAGTCCGATTGCGCCGCTGGCCATCGCGCGCGGCGGCGACTACCACGAGAGCACCGACCAGCAAAATCCCTCGGCCACCTCCATCCGCTCCGCCCTGCTGTCCGGTTCGCCGTGGCAGACGCTTGTGCCGGACGCGGAAAGCTACACCGGCGCTGCCGTCCACGCCGTGTCCTACGGCGAGCGCGCCGTGCTCGCGCGCCTTCGCGCCATGACCGACGCCGAGTGGCAGAGCGTCCCGCACGGCTCGGAGGGGCTTTGGAGCAAGGTGATGAAGGCCGCGCGCACCGCGCCGTCGACCGACGCCATCCTCGCCGCCTCCGCATCCAAGCGCTACCCGCGCACGCGCCTGCAGCGGCTTCTCGCGTGCGCCTATCTGGGCATTTCCGAGCCGATGCTGCTTGCGCCCGCGCCCTATGTCCGCGTGCTGGCATTCAACGACCGCGGCCGCGCCGTGCTGCGCCGCGCCAGAGACGGCGGCAGCATCCCGATCATCAGCGCGGGCGAGGAAGGCCCCGACCGCGCCTACTACGCACTCGAGTGCCGCGCCGCCGATCTTTACAGTCTGTTCTCCGAAGCCGCGCCCGAAAGCGGCACGGAGCGCACACTTCGCGTTTATTATCAAGGAAATTAGAAAAAACACTTGCAAAACCCGGTGCGGCGTGATATGATACTACGGCGAATGAATTGACAATGCGCCATTGTGCGCTTTTACGAAACGCAAGGAAGAGGTGAAACAACATGAAATCGGGCATCCAT
>CAZUKJ010000235.1:0-2106 GCA_964620855.1 uncultured Oscillospiraceae bacterium | reverse complement strand
CACCAGATGTTGAAAAATCAACATCTTTTTAACTGGCGGCCAATGATCTGGCGGGGGCATCGGGTCAACAGTCGTATTCCCGGAGGAAGACCTTAAAGAATCGCACACCTTCGGCCAGTGCGGCGACGGAGACATTTTCGTCGACGGCATGGCAGGAGGCAGACTGCGCCGTGGTCATGCGGACAGGGGCAAAGCGAATGGCGTTTTCGGTGAGCGCGTGGAAGTGACGGCAGTCCGTACCTCCCATGATCAGGTACGGCGCAACACCGATATCCGGGAACTGCTTGCGGATGCAGCCGGTCAGATATTGGTATTCGGCAGAATGGATGTTCGACACCGGTGAGGCGTCGCGGCGCATGAGCACCTCCAACTCCAGATCGTACTTGTCGGCGTATTTTTTCAGGATAGCCAGTGAAGCGTCACAGCCCTGATGCACACTGGTGCGCAGGTTTGCCACAAGGTATGGCTCTTTTGGGATGACGTTTGCGGCCTCCGATCCTTTCATCATCGTAAAGCAGCAGGTCGTCGCCATAACGGCTTCGCCAAACGGCGAAACGGCCGGCATAAGTGCCATCAGAAGCGGCTTAAACAGCCAGATGTTGCCGAGAATCAGCCGCATAGGGAAGCTGAACGACGGGGCCATCGCGCGGAACATCTCACACGCTTCCGGGATGAGCTTTTTTTCAAACGGTCGCTTGCGCTCGATCTCGCTGGCAAACGCAAACAGACGCGCAGCCGGTGTTCCACGCGGCGGCGTGCTGGAATGGCCGCCCTTACCGCGGGCTACAATCTTCACGTCCATATATCCTTTTTCCGTCACGCCGACGACGGCGTACGGGCGATCCATGCCGGGAACGGCCTGATCAATGACGGCACCGCCCTCATCAATGACGATGGCCAGTTCAATGCCGCGCTCTTTTAAATACTGCATCGCATGCGCAGCACCATCGCCGCCCGTCTCTTCGTTGATCGAATACTCGAGATAGATGTCGCATGGCGGCGTGAAGCCCTCTGCCAACAGTTCCTCAACGGCCTGCAGCTCAACATACATTGTGCTTTTGCAGTCCATCGCACCGCGGCCATACAGGCAACCGTCGACAACTGTGCCGCTGTAAGCAGGGACTGACCAGCCTTCGTCGCTGGCAGGTACGACATCCTGATGACCCATCAGCAGGATCGGCTTCTTTTCCCGGTCTTGTCCAGCCCAACGATAGAGCAGTGTGCCGCCCAGCACGGTTTTTTCCAGATTGGCATGCAAAAGCGGGAATAACCGCGCCATTTCATCGTGCAGGCGGTAGAATTCGGTCAGATCCTCGTCCTCGCGCTTTGAGACGGTTGGAATCCGCACCATAGCGCCAAGCTTTTTGCAGGCGGTATCCAGCTCGGCCGGCGTCAACTCCGTCGTGCATGGCTGCGGAGCAGGGGCTTTGATGGCCAGCGCGCGCACAACCGCTGCCGCCAGCAGCAGAATGAGGACGGCAAGAATGGCAAGCAAAACATACGCCATAGCGGCTCCTCCTTACTTTGCGGCCTTTGCGGCACGCATATCGGCCATTTCCCGCTCAATGGGATGGAAGCAGGCGGCGACAAACATCAAAACGGCAACGAGCGCCGGAATCCAGCCGAGCAGCGCGCAGATCATATTGATGGCGGCTTGCGGCTGCGTGGCCATTTCGGCGTTGAAACCGGCGGCGCCAAGTGCGCTTGTCATCAGAAGGTTGACGCCGGCTTTGGCCAGCTTGCTGGCAAGATTGTCGCAAGTGGAAACGAGCGAGTCAATCCGGCGGCCGGACTGGAATTCGATCAGGTCTGCGATATTATTGCGGTTGGTGTTGAACAGAACGAACGCGAAGGCCATGGAGATGGCGACGGTAATACCATTGACATAGATCGCGCCCATGGAATACGGATTGATCAGAAACCAGATCTTACCCACGGCATAGATAATCGGTGCGAGCATCATCGTCTTCTTTCGGCCCAAACGCCGATCAACGGCCGAGGCGCAGAGCGTCGCAACGACGGACATGACCAGAAAGACGGCCAGAATCGGCGTGGCGGCGGAGGCTGAGCCGAGGACATAGGTGGCGTAGTAGTTGATGGTGCTCA
>CAZUKJ010000234.1:0-2107 GCA_964620855.1 uncultured Oscillospiraceae bacterium | reverse complement strand
TCAGCGCGCACGCTTCGGCCGCTGCCGGCGTGTTGCACAATGGCGGCATTTGTGCTATGATCGGCAGAAATGGGGAAAGAAGGGATCGAACATGCGTGCAAAGAAGATGGCAACCGGCTTTGCCATTTTGGCGGCGGCGCTGTATGCCATCAATGTTCCGCTGTCAAAGCTGCTGCTTGCGCACGTCGGCCAGACGATGATGGCGGCGTTTTTGTACCTCGGCGCCGGTCTCGGCTTGCTGCTTTACAGCGCTGTGGGACGGCTGGCGGGAAAGACGGTCATTCAGAATCCACTGACGAGAAACGAGCTGCCGTATGTTGTGGCGATGATCGTTCTCGACATAGCAGCGCCCATTTTGCTGATGATGGGCATTGCCCGCACAAGCTCCGCCAATGCATCGCTGCTGAACAACTTCGAGATCGTCGCAACGAGCCTGATCGCGTGGCTTGTATTCCGGGAGACGGTGTCGAAGCGCCTGTTTGCGGCCATTGTGCTTGTGACGATTGCCAGCGTGATCCTCGGCTTCGAGGGCGCGGGAAGCTTCCGGTTTAACCTTGGCTCTCTTCTGGTGCTCGGCGCGTCTGCCTGCTGGGGCATGGAAAACAACTGTACCAGAATGATCAGCAGCAAGAGCTCTGTGGAGATCGTCATTCTCAAGGGCTGCTTTTCCGGACTGGGCAGCTTGATCATTGCGCTGGCGATGGGAGAGCCGATCCCCGCGATCCGCGCGATTGTCTGCGTGCTGGCGCTCGGCTTTGTGGCGTATGGCCTGAGCATCCATTTTTATATCAAGGCACAGAAGGAACTCGGCGCAGCCAAGACGAGCGCGTTTTATTCCATCGCGCCGTTTTTGGGCGTGGCGTTCAGCCTTGCGCTGCTCGGCGAACGGCCGACGCTGCAGTTCTATGTCGGCCTTTTGGTCATGCTGCTGGCAACGGCGCTGCTGGTCAAAGACACGCTGGCAGACGGGCAAACCTGACAAAAGGGCAAAAAATCCTGCGGCAGAAACCGGGATTTTCTGCGCCCGCAAATGCTTGACAAAGACATTGAAACTATGGTAAAGTGAATACAGCCATACGACTGACGGTAAGTGGAATTGACCACGTGGAGTATGGCGGAAGAAGCCGACCGTCTGGGCATGCAAGTTGTCCGGGCAGTCGGCTGTCGTTTTTTTCCGGACAACGGGACATAGTAACGATATCAGAACAGGAGAATGCGAAATGAAAACTGACATTGAAATCGCCCAGGAGTCCGTAATGGAACCGATTGCCAACGTGGCAGCCAAGCTCGACGTGCCCGAAGAAGCGCTCGAATACTATGGCCGCGTCAAGGCAAAGCTCGACCTTTCCAGGCTGCCGAAGAACGATCCCGGCAAGCTGATCTTAGTTACCGCAATCAACCCGACGCCTGCCGGTGAGGGCAAGACCACTACCTCGGTCGGCCTGGCCGATGCGCTCAGCCGTCTGGGTAAGAAGACCTGCCTTTGCCTGCGCGAGCCGTCGCTTGGCCCGGTGTTTGGCCTGAAGGGCGGCGCTGCCGGCGGCGGCTATGCGCAGGTCGTCCCGATGGAGGACATCAACCTGCATTTCACCGGCGACTTCCATGCCATCGGCGCGGCCAACAACCTGCTGGCGGCGATGCTCGACAATCACATCTATCAGGGCAACGCCCTGAATATCGACGCCCGCCGCATCACCTGGCGCCGCTGCGTCGACATGAATGACCGCGAACTGCGCTTTATTGCAGCCGGTCTCGGCGGCCGCGTCAACGGCGTGCCGCGTGAAGAGGGCTTTGACATTACCGTCGCTTCTGAAATCATGGCGACGCTGTGCCTTGCCACCTCGCTGTCCGACCTCAAGCAGCGCCTTGGCCGCATCATCGTCGGTTACACCTATGACGAAAAGCCCGTCACGGCGCATGATCTCAAGGCAGAAGGCGCAATGACTGCGCTGCTCAAGGATGCGATCAAGCCGAACCTCGTCCAGACGCTCGAGCATACCCCGGCGATCATCCACGGCGGCCCGTTCGCCAATATCGCCCACGGCTGCAACTCCGTCATGGCCACCACGACGGCCATGCAGCTGGCCGACTACACCGTCACCGAAGC
>CAZUKJ010000233.1:0-2132 GCA_964620855.1 uncultured Oscillospiraceae bacterium | reverse complement strand
TTCTCTCCCTCAGTCAGCCTGACGGCTGACAGCTCCCTCGTCAGAGGGAGCCAGAGTAGCACGGTGCGGGGATGAGGGGACGGATTGCCGCGTCGCTTTACTCCTCGCAATGACACCGTTCCGATTCGCGGCGCGTAAAAAAATCCTCCGTATGGTGATCGCCATACGGAGGATAAGGTTATTCTTCGATATCGTCAAGGGAGATGTCGAGCAGCTCGGCACACTCTCGCAACCAGGAAAGATATGCCTGATCGCGCAAGATCGCGCCGCGGGCCAGCAGATATTCGCCCAGATCGGACGAGCCGCGCTCCGGGATCGGGTCGGTGACCTCCTGAATCCGGACGAGGTTGGTATTCAGACGCTCGGTATACTGCCGGTACTGATCGCGGTACATCGGCGCAAGCTCATCCCGGTTGGACAGATGGTCGCCGAAATACAGCTTCAGGCGGAACACTTCCTTCGGAACAGGCTCGATCGGATCGCAGCTGCGAATCCACTCAAGCAGTGCCTGTTCGCCGGCCGGGGTGATGGAATAGTATTTTTTCTCCATTTTCGAGCCGTGAATCGAGATGCTGCAGCTGACCAGACCGTCCTCCAGAAGGCCGTTGAGCTCGGGGTAGATCTGGCTGTGCTTGGCCGTCCAGAAGCGGGCGATGTTGCCGTCAAAGCTTTTTTTGATGTCGTATCCCGTCATCGGCTGCCGCGCGACGAGACCCAAAATGGCATACCTGAGTGTTCGCATGGATCGGGTTCCTTTCTTTTGCAAGGACTATATGTTAAGAATATCACATTTCCTCCCAAAGTACAAATAAAAAATGGGAGTGCTGCAGTTTGCAGCACTCCCATTGAACGCAATACGGATCAGGCAATCATGCCGGCCGGGAAGAGGATGATGGCAAAGATGCCGGTGATGAGGATCGAGAGGATCATACGCTCGAGCCAGATCACGCACAGATGCCAGAACTTGACCGGGACTTCGGTGCCCATGCAGCACGGGACGAAGGAGGCAAGGAAGATGATGGAGGTAACCGGCAGGACGGCCAGCATGAAGCGCAGGCGCATGCTCCACTCGCCGGTGGCGACCAGCAGGGCCGGGACGGTGACTTCGACGAAGGAGATCATCGCGCCGGTGCAGGCGGTGGTCAGCTCAGCGCCGGTGAAACCGAACAGGCGGAAGAACGGCCAGAAGATGTAGCCGAGGTACTTGATGATCGGGGTGAAGACGTACAGAACGACGCCGAAGGTGCCGAAGAAGGAGGTGCCGGCGGCAACGGTGCCGAGGACGTTGAGGGTTTCCTTCATGACGATGCCGATGCGCTTGCCCAGGCTGTCCTGGTTCTCGACGATGTCGAGCGCCTCGGTGATGGCGGCGGAGAACAGACCGGTCTTGATGATCTTCTCCGGGTTCGGAGTGGCGCCTTCATAGTAGTTATCCGGAATCTTGTTGAGCGGGAAGATACGCATGCCGACGAGCGCAACGAGCAGCGTGATGAGGAACGCGACCCAGAAGTAGGTGTTCCACAGACCGGCGGCGATCAGGCCGGTGTTGGTGGCGAGCGCCATCAGGAAGCCGACGGAAACGGTGGACAGGCTGGTGTCGATGCAGACAGCCTCGCGCTCGGTCATACGACCGGTCTTGTACTGGTCGTTGACGGCGATGTGGCCGGCGGAGAAGTTGCCCAGGAACGCGGTGACCATGATGATGGCGGCGCGGCCCGGCAGCTTGAAGACCGGACGCATGATCAGGCGAACGAAGACGCCGACGAAGTCGACCAGACCGTAGTCACACAAAAACGGCAGGAACAGCGAGGCGCACGGGATCGAGATGCAGATCGTGACGAGGATCTTATCCATCACGAAGGTCGCAATGGAGTTGTTGAGAGCCTCGACCGGATTGAACAGCCAACCCATGAAGCTGAAGTGGAAGCCGAAGTAGATGTCGATGATGACCATGGACAGAACGACGAAGCCGATGATCTTGAAGATCGCGAAGGCTGCGTTGACCTTGCCGGTCTTCCATGCCTTGTTCGGACGGAAGATGAACAGGTCGAGAACCGCATACAGGCCGATGGCCCAGACGACAAACGGCATGAACTTGAAGTTGCCGGTGTACAGGGCGGCCTTAATGAAGT
>CAZUKJ010000232.1:0-2165 GCA_964620855.1 uncultured Oscillospiraceae bacterium | reverse complement strand
CAGGGTCGATTTTTGGAAAGTAATAAGTGATAAGGAATCGTGAACAGGTGAGGTATCCGCATTTTTATATCGGTGCCAAGTGACGAAACAATGCGGCCTTTTTTGTCGAATTTTTGTTGCTTTGACGCTTGCAATCAGCGGCGCGGAGGAGTATAAATAGTATCTGCGTATACCGTATGCGCAAAGCAGAGGGAAAAAGGGAGGCTCAGGGGCGGCACTGAGTGTGTCGGCCCGATTGTTATGAACGTGTTTCAACCGAAAATTCTGGAAACTGTCCGTCAGTATTCCGGAAAGCAGCTGGTAAGCGATCTCGTAGCGGGCGTCATCGTTGCGATCATTGCGCTGCCGCTTTCTATCGCGCTGGCCATCGCCTCGGGCGTCTCGCCGGAGAAGGGCCTGTATACTGCCATTGTTGCCGGATTTGTCATTGCGCTCTTCGGCGGCAGCCGTGTCAACATCTCCGGCCCGACGGCGGCATTTGCCACGATCGTCGCCGGAATCGTCGCGCAGTACGGCACGGAAGGTCTGGTCGTCGCTACGATTATGGCAGGTCTGCTGCTGATCGCGATGGGCCTTTGCCGGTTCGGTGCGCTGATCAAGTACATTCCGTATACCATCACCACCGGCTTCACCTCCGGCATTGCCGTCACCATCGTCATCGGCCAGATCAAGGACTTCCTCGGTCTGACGTATCCCGCGGGAACGAATGCCATTGAGACGATGGAAAAGGTCGAGGCCATTGCCCATTCGATCTCGACAATCAATGTGCAGGCGCTGCTCGTCGGCCTGATCGGTCTGGCGATTCTGATCGTCTGGCCGAAGATCTCGAAGAAGATCCCCGGCTCGCTCGTCGCCGTCATCGTTGGCGTTGTGATCGTCAAGGTGTTCAAGCTCGAGGTCAACACCATCGGAGACCTGTATACCATTTCGCGCGAGCTGCCGTCGCTGACCGTTCCGTCGTTTAGCCTCGATGTTGTCAGCGAACTGCTGCCGAGTGCGTTTACCATCGCCATTCTGGCCGGTATCGAGTCGCTGCTCTCGTGCGTGGTGTCCGACGGCATGATTGGCGACAAGCACAATTCCAACACCGAGCTGATCGCGCAGGGTCTGGGCAACATCTGCTCCGGCCTGTTCGGCGGCATCCCGGCCACGGGCGCGATCGCCCGCACGGCTGCAAACGTCAAAAACGGCGGCCGCACGCCGATTGCCGGTATGGTCCATGCAGCCGTTCTGCTGCTGATCCTCGTCGTGCTCATGCCGTATGCGGCGTGGATTCCGATGCCGATCATTGCGGCGGTTTTGTTCATGGTCGCATACAATATGTGCGAGTGGCGCCAGTTTGTGCAGATCTGCAAGACCGCGCCCAAGAGCGACATCCTCGTGCTTGTTGCGACATTTGTTCTGACGGTCGTGTTCGATCTGGTCGTTGCCATCGAGGTCGGCATGGTGCTCACGGCGCTGCTGTTCCTCAAGCGCATGTCCGATGTGACGCATGTGCGTCCGTGGTCGACGGCCGACTCGCTTGCCGAGAGCGACGGCGGCCGCCTGAAGAACATCCCGGCGGATGTTGCGGTGTACGAGCTCGATGGCCCGATGTTCTTCGCCTCGTCTGAGAAGTTCGCTGCGCTGCCGCTGCGCGAGGGCGACCGCGCCGTGATTTTGCGGATGCGCAGCGTCCCGGCGCTCGACGTCTCCGCGCTGCGCTCGCTGACGGCGATGCATCAGGTGTGCTGTGAGAAAGGCATGACGGTTATTTTCTCGCATGTCAATGAGCAGCCGCTTTCGGTTATGAAGAAGGCCGGTTTCTATGATACGGTTGGCGCGGAATACTTCGCCGCCAACATCGACGAAGCGCTGGCCTTGGCCGCACAGCTGACGAAAGCAGAATAAGAAAAAGGAGTGTTGCAGTTCACAGCCTGCAACACTCCTTTTTTTATCCATTTTAGCACGGTGCGAAAGCGGAGGCAGGCGGGCGATCACAGATCGCCCCTACCGGCGCGATTGGTGGTGCGGTGGTGGACGATGGGGAACGGATTCGCTGCGTCCTCATAAGAAACGATAGCCCCTTCAGGCGGGACTTCGTAAAACAGTGAGCGGAGCGTACCGATACGCTCCGTTTCTTATGCCAATATACCATGTAACGGGCGCAGACACTTGGCTCTCCC
>CAZUKJ010000231.1:0-2176 GCA_964620855.1 uncultured Oscillospiraceae bacterium | reverse complement strand
AGAAAATAGAGGATACCCCAGTGTGCGCACTGGGGCCCGACAGTCCACCGGACTGTCGGATTGAAATGTTCGATCCCCTTCTTAGCAACAAAAAAAGAAGAACATCTGCGGATGCAGATGTTCTTCTTTTGGTGGACCCGAAGGGGATCGAACCCTCGAACCTCACGGATGCGAACCGTGCGCTCTCCCAGCTGAGCTACGGGCCCAAATTGCGGTGAAATTTCACCGCGAAGAAGATTATAGCATGTTTTTTTGGAAAAAGCAACTGTTGAATTCCTGTTTTGCGAAAAAAACGATGGACTTATCCGCAGCAGAGCGGGCAGGCCGTATGGCCCTTGCTCTCGGCGAGTTTCTTGTTGTAGATCCAGTAGCTGTTGCTGCCGATTGCAGAGCAGCCGTAGCGATGGTAATGGTCGCTGTTGTTGACGGTGACAAAGACCACATAGGTGTCATAGAACGAGGCACGCTCACTGACATCGGCGTACTGCGAGCTCAGCACGGAGTAATCGGTGCGAAGCGCGGCAAGGGTTTCGTTGACATCCGCCAATCGTTCGGCGGCAGCGGACAGGTCGGCTTCGGAGACGGCAAGCGCACTGGTCAGCCGATCGGCCTCCTCGGCCAGAATGGCATATGCGGCGGAAAGCTCATCGTATTCCAGCTGCTGCTCGGTCAGGTCGTAGCGGCTCTGCGTGGCGCTGCCCTCGGTTGTGTTGAGCTGGCGCTCGAGTGAGTCGATCTGATCCTGCAGCGTTTCGATCTCTGCAGCATAGTCCTCGATCTGATCGTTGGCGCGCGAGAGATCCTGATTGAGCGTATCGTAGCGGCTGCTCATCTGCATCAGCTCAGTCTGGGCGCGGGTCAGCTCGGCGCTCTGGCGGGTATTGATCAGGTAGTCGTAGGCCAGATAGCCGACCGAGGCACACGCGATCAGGCAGACGATCACAAACGCAGCGATCAGCCCGACGGGCCGCCGCGCAGGCGCTTTCTGCGGAGCGGCAGCAACGGCCGCCTTTGTGCCGGATTTCCTGGAAACCGGTTCCTGCGGCTGCGGCGCAAGGCTGCATTCAACGCAGAACAGTTCCCCGTCCGGGATCTCTCTGCCGCATTTAATACAATTCATAGTTCCGCCTCCTTCAATCCATCTTTTCCTGATTTTACACCACATTTCGACCGGTGTAAAGCAGGAAATCCGTGGAAGGCTGCCTGCGGTGAAGAACAAACGGGGAGCAAGCTTCGCTGCTTGCTCCCCGTTTATGTTATCGGTGTGGGAGTTAAACGATATCGTAGGCGGCGAACATGCCGTCGCGGACTGCCTGCAGGATCTTTGCCGGCTTTTTGCAGTCGCCGATGAAGCGCGTGTTCGGATGCGCGGTGATAAGCTGTTCGAGCTCTGCCTTCTTCGCACGCATGCCGATGGCATACAGAACGGTGTCGGCCTCGTAGACAGTCTCGCTGCCGTCTTTGTTTTTGACGGTGATGCCGTCCGGGCGGACCTCGGTGCAGCTGACGCCGCACTGGATCTTCACCGTCTCCGGCATGAACATATCAATGGCTTCGCGGTGGCTCATATAGGCGTCGCGGGCGTAGTCGTCCATCATTTCAACGATCTGGACTTCGCAGCCGTACTTGTCGGCAAGGTGCATCGAGCACTCCACGCCGATCAGACCGCCGCCGATCATGACGACCTTCTTGCCGATTGCCTCCGGGTTGGAGTAGGCGTAAAGCGCGTGGTGCGCATGCTCGGCAAGGCCCGGGATACCCGGGACGACCGGCTCGGAGCCGATGGCCAGAATGACGGCGTCCGGCTCATAGGACTGAATGATCTCGGGCGTGGCGGTGACGCCGGTGACGATCCGGACGCCGGCACGCTCGGTGCGGACGATCAGGCTGTCGCGGTACTGGCGCATATCGGCCTTGTGGCAGTCTTCCTCCGTGAACCAGAGCAGACCGCCGAGCTTGTCCTCTTTTTCCAGCAGCGTGACGCTGTGGCCGCGCTCGGCTGCCGTGATGGCCGCGTACATGCCGCCGGGGCCGCCGCCGACAACGAGCACATTCTGCTTACGGCGGACAGGGGGCGCCCACTGCATACGCAGCTCACGCATGGAATACGGGTTGACCGTGCACTGGAACGGCTCGGCGTGCGCGCGGGCATTCGGATCGGACGCAAGCGGGTTGA
>CAZUKJ010000230.1:0-2193 GCA_964620855.1 uncultured Oscillospiraceae bacterium | reverse complement strand
TAACCGGAATGACCTTGCCGCTCTCATCGAAGATCTGGGTCATACCCACTTTTTTACCGATGATTGCTTTCTGCATGGTTTGGAATTTCCTCCTTTAAGGTTATTGGTCGAAAAACTTGCCGTGTTGGGTTCGGTATTGGTTTGCCGACATGACCCGCCTGCCTCGCAAGACGGCAGGCAAAGGGTACTGACAATATTTAATAATGTGTGATTACAGCTTGATCTCGATCTCGACGCCGGCCGGCAGATCCAGGCTCATCAGAGCCTCCACGGTCTTCTGGTTCGGGTTCAGGATGTCGATGAGGCGCTTATGGGTGCGGCGCTCAAACTGCTCACGGCTGTCTTTGTACTTGTGGACAGCGCGAAGGATGGTGACGACCTCTTTCTTGGTCGGCAGCGGAATCGGGCCGGAGACGGCAGCGCCGTTGCGCTTGGCGGTCTCGACGATTTTCTCAGCGGCAGCGTCGATCAGCTGATGATCGTAAGCCTTGAGACGAATGCGGATCATTTCTTTCTGTGCCATGTTGGTGTGTTTCCTCCTCGAAACGTACTCAGTTTTAATTGGTATCGCTGGGTACGGTGAAAAACCTTATACGCTATGCCGTGCGTATCATTCCGCAGATATGGAAAACGGCCGACAGACATGCCGGCCGACCCTTTCCGCAGCGATATACGCTAAACGCAAAGAATTCTCAGCCGCCCGATCAACGGACATACTCCCCGAAAGTTACCGGCGTTCGCCGCAATCTCCCGGTTCATCGCATACTTCGCGCATCGCTCCCGACGCGCGCTTGATTACTATACAACAAGAACCCCCTTTCTGTCAAGGGGGTTCTTGCTATTTTTAATAAATTTCGAGATGTTTTTTCGTTACTTTCGCAGAATTTTCTTTCGCGGCGTCACATTCCACTTTTCATCTGCTCCAGCAGACGCCGATAGTAGCTGATTTGGTACTCCAGACGGTCGCGCCAGAGCGCCTGTGCCGTCTTTGTGCCGCGGCTGATCCCGCAGTAAGCCGTGTAGCGGTCGATCATCTTCCCGCAGGTTTCCACGATCTTCGACGGACGCTGCTGCATCAGATCGAACTGGTCAAGCGTGTTCGCCATTCGGAGCGCGCCGAACCGGTCAATGTCGTCGGCGTCGGCAATGCTCTGCTCGAATGCCGTCATCGGGCGCGGGCAGTCTTCCTCCGGCTCGGTGTGCGTCCAGATGCCGTAGCGAATCGCCTCGGTTTTTTCCGGATCGTAACCCATCTCCTTCAGAAACTCCTCCGCGATGCGGGCGCTGATCGGGCCGTGGTGGATGTATTCCTCCTCCGTCCGGCAAACGGCATACCCGACGTCGTGCAGCAGGCAGCCGAGCTCCAGCGCTTCGGCGTCAAGGCCTTCCCTCTCCGCGATCTCGCGGCCAATGGCAGCCACGCGCAGCGTGTGCTCCCAACGGTAGCAGCGGTCGCTTTCCGGCCTTTCCCACGAATTCAGCTGCGCCTGTACAAAGCGGCGCGCCTCATCCAAAATATTCATCTTAGTACGCGACGCCCCAGTAGACCATGTGCTTGGCGGGCTTGCCGCAGATCGGGCAGACGTCGCCGAGGTGCTCCTGCGCGAACGGGATGCAGCGGGAGGTCATGCCGGCCTCTTCTTTCATCTTCATTTCGCACTCGAGCTCGCCGCACCACATCGTCTTGATGAAGCCGCCCTTCTCCTCCTGGATCTGCTTGGCCTCTTCCAGCGAGTACGCGGCGTAGGTGTTGTCCTCGAGGTTCTTCTTTGCCTTCTCGTAGAGCGCGGTGTGCACGGTCTCGAGCAGCTCGGCAGCCGTCGTTTCGAGCTCGTCGAGGCTGGTGAAGGTCTTTTCGCGGTTGTCGCGGCGGACGAGAACACACTGATTGTTCTCGATGTCCTTCGGGCCGATCTCCAGACGCAGCGGGATGCCCTTCATCTCGTACTCGGCAAACTTCCAGCCGGGGGAACGGTCGGACTCGTCGATCTTGACGCGCAGGCCGGCCTTCTTCAGACGGTCGGCAACCTCTCTGGCCTTCTCCAGGACGCCCTCTTTCTGCATCGCGACCGGGATGACGACGATCTGGGTCGGCGCGAGGTGCGGCGGCAGGACGAGGCCGTTGTTGTCGCCGTGGGTCATGATCAGGCCGCCGATGACGCGGGTGGACATGCCCCAGCTGGTCTGGTGGGG
>CAZUKJ010000229.1:0-2260 GCA_964620855.1 uncultured Oscillospiraceae bacterium | reverse complement strand
ACCACAAGCACATGCTTGTGGTCCGGAATCTATGTTTTCTTATTCGGACTCCGCTGTGCCTTGCTGCTTTTTTCTTAGAGTTCGACTTTTACATCCATGCCGAGCTTCAGATTCATGTATGCAACGATCGTCTTGGCGCACAGCTCGCGGCTCATGCGGGAGGTGTTGAGCGACAGATCGTAGTTGAGCTCGTCGTCCCAGCGGCGGCCGGTGTAGTAGTAATAGTAGTCCGCGCGCTCTTTGTTGATGCGGCGAACCGTCTTCTGCGCTTCCTTCTCCGGCAGGCCGGTGACCTCCATTGCCGACCGGACCATGTCGTCAAACTCTGCCTGGATGTTGACGTGGATCGCGTGCGGATGATCCTGCAGGATATAGTCCGCAGCGCGGCCGATGATGATGCACGACTCACGGTTTGCCAGGTCCTTGATCACCTGCGCCTGGAAGTTGAACAGGTTTTTATCCGACAGGAAGTTCGGGCTTTCCGCCGAGATCATGTCACCGGAAAAATAGTTCGGGCCGCCGGCGGAACGCAAACGCATCGACGCTTTGACTTTCTCATCGCTCTGGGCAAACAGTGTCTCATTGATGCCGCTTTCGATCGAAGCAATGCGGATCAGATCACGGTCGTAATACTCTACCCCCAGCATCTTTGAAAGCATAATGCCGATAGTTCTGCCTCCGCTGCCGTAGCCGCGCGAGATCGTGATAATAAAATGGTTCTGATTCTCCATTGCAAACCCCTCCGAGTATCCGTTATAATATCAACAACAGCCAAAAGGCCGCTTTCGTTCAATATAATCATAACGCTTTTTTGCTGCTATGCCAAGCATGAAGTTACGGTTTTAATTTCGTTCTGCACTAATTTTTTCGTTTTTTGATAAGGAGACCGCAATGGAGCGTCAAAGCCATCCCATCGCGCCTGTTTTCGACGGCGCATCGACCACGCTGATTCTCGGCTCTTTCCCCTCAAAAGCCTCCCGGGAAGGGATGTTTTTCTACCACCACCCACGCAATCGGTTCTGGCGTGTGCTGTCTGCGGTGGTTGCCGAGCCGGTCCCGCAGACTGTGGAAGAAAAAACGGCGCTGCTGCACCGGCATCACCTTGCACTCTGGGACGCCATCGCCTCGTGTGAGATTGAAGGCTCGGCCGACAGCAGCGTGCGCGAGGTCTGCCCCAACGATCTGTCCGTCATTCTGCGCGCCGCGCCGATCACGCGCGTCTTTTGCAACGGTGCGCTGGCCTACGACCTGTATGAGGCGCACTGCCGCCCGTATACCGGCATCGCCGCCGTCAAGCTGCCGTCCACCAGCCCGGCCAACGCAAGCTGGTCGCTCGAACGGCTGATCGAGGCATGGCGTGTACTCCTCTGAGCACCGCACGTCACAAGGAAAAGGACCTGTTGCAAAATAGAACCGGCTGCAATAGGGCCGCGCGTTCCTGGCAGGGGAAGTGTGAAGGAGGCGGTCCTGGAGCCACCCAAGGCGAGTTGCCCCGCAGGGGCAAGAGAGGCCAGCCCGGGCCATTCATGTTCCATCACCCACCCGCAGGCGATGCTTTGCAGAAAGCGGAATGCTTCCTGCAAATTTATAAGGGAGTGCTGCATTTTGCAGCACTCCCTTCTGTTTTTTCCTTGCGGGCAGGCGCTTGTTTATCGGCGTCCGGCGCCGCCGCCGCGGCCGCCGCCGCCGCCAAAGCCGCCCGAACCACCGGGGCGTCCACCGCCGCTGTGGCCGCCCGGCCGCGAGCCGCCGCCGGGTCTCGGACCGCCGCCGGGATGTCCGCCGGGTCTCGGACCGCCGCCGGGATGTCCGCCGGGTCTCGGGCCGCCGCCCATCGGCGGGCGCGGGTCTCTGTGCCGATGTCTGCGCGGGCCGCCAAAGAAGAAGAAATGTGTGCCGCCGCCGTGGCCGCCGCGCGGGCCGCCAAAGATTGACACGACGATCACCACGATCACAACAACTGTCAAAATTGCAACCAAAATTCGAATCACCTTCGTTACAAGTAGAATTGCGCCGGTCGCCACGACTGCCGCAGCGCCGACATATGACGAGGTTCCGCCGCCGAAGCCGCCGGCGTCTGCGCTCGATGCCGCACCGGGATAGGAATCCAGATCGACATTGTAGTAATTTTCATACCAGGCAAGCACTTCATTGACGGTGTTGATCGTCGCAGTATCGTAATCGCCGGCATCAAAATCGTCCCAGAGATAGGTGTTGAGAATGCTTTCGAGCTTTCCGGCTGTCAGTTCATCCTCGATGC
>CAZUKJ010000228.1:0-2261 GCA_964620855.1 uncultured Oscillospiraceae bacterium | reverse complement strand
GTGGTGCAGCAGGCGATGAACTTGCCCATGATGCAGCCGATCATATCGAGGTTGATGTTGAGCACGACGTTTTTGAGCTCGTCTTCGTGGTCGCGGACATATGCCTTCGAGCCGAGCAGACCGCGCTCTTCACTGCCGCACCAGACAAACCGCAGCGAATAGCGGTGCGGATGGGAGGCAAAATACTCGGCGATACCCAGCAGGCCGACCGAGCCGGACATGTTGTCATAGGCGCCCTGCGAAAGGGAAGTGGAGTCGTAGTGGGCGGTCAGCACGATCATCTCGTCTGTCTCGCCCGGAAGATCTGCGACGACGTTGTGCGACGTACCTTCGTATTCGTCCTGCCGGAGAACGATGCGGACGGTTTTGACATCGTTTTGAATCAGCCGAATGGCGCTCTTGGCGTTGATATTGACGCCGGGGATCTTGTTGCCCTCGCTGACATAAGAACGAAGCTCCTTCTGGTCAATGTCGCAGTCGGCAAAGTTGGCGTTGCCGTCGTAGGTGATGAAACCGACCGCGCCGTTTTCCAGCAGGTCGTGATATGTCCAGTAGCCGACGCCGGTATCAAGCAGGACGATCTTGCCGCGGCACTGCGAGAGTGAGTAGTCGTCTGCGTTCGGCAGGTAGTACAGCGGCGCTTCGACCTCTCCGCTGCCGGCGCACAAAAAGCCCTTGCACTCGACGGCTTCGCCGTCAGCCCAGAGCTCGGCGGTCTCGATTGTCGCCATGCTGACGGTAAACGGCTCGAGCGCAGCGGTTATGCCGAGGGCGGCGCAGCGCCCGGCAAGGTAGGAAGCGCACCGGTGCTCTTCCTCGCTGCCGCCGGTGCGGATGTAAGCGGTGTCGGCAAATATCTGCATGATCTGTTTTGCGTCCATGAGTAGTCCTCCTAAACTGGTTGCGTAGTTCTGTGTGTATAATAGATGGGTTTTAACTGCAAATCCATTGCCTGCGCGAAGCAAGAAACCGGGGATCGCGGATTCGGGCTTGGTTTTGGCGTCAGCAGCTTCACGCGCGCAGCGCACTTCATGTGCCGTAAGGCACACTTAGTTCAAAATCCCGGGGAATTGTATCAATTCCCCGGGATTTTGTGGTGCCGGTGGCGGGGGTCGAACCCGCACGGTATCGCTACCAACGGATTTTGAGTCCGTCACGTCTGCCAATTCCATCACACCGGCGTATTGCTCAGATATTATACAACACTTGAAGCGGAAATGCAAGGCAGTCTTCCGTGACATTTGCACAAAAACGCTGGGGAATTACCGTAAAAAAATGCGACAGGGAATGAAATAAGGGACTGGAAAACTGTGAAAAGTATGGTATAATACCAGAAGTGAATACTAAAAGGAGGAGATTCCAATGTCCAATACCCCTGTTATCGTCGCTTATGGCCGTTCGGCTTGCTGCCGTTCCCGTAAGGGCGGTTTTGCCACCACCAACATCATCGACGTCGCTGCCCAGACCCTGAAGGGCGTTCTCGCCAAGGTCCCGCAGCTCGACCCGATGGACATCGATGACGTCATCACCGGCTGCGCCCGTCACATCAACAGCATGGACCTCAACGCTTCCCGTCTGATCGTCAACCGTGCTGAGCTGCCGGACGCCGTCTGCGCTCAGACCATCAACCGCTTCTGCTCTTCCGGCCTGCAGGCCATCGCCACCGCTTCCAACGCCATCATGGCCGGCCAGTACAAGTGCGCCGTCGCCGGCGGTGTTGAGGGCATGACCACCTGCTTCAGCGCTGCTGATCCGCAGTACTTCAACCAGTGGATCGTTGAGAACTACGAGGGCGGCTACATGACCATGGGCGAGACCGCCGAGCGCGTCGCCGAGAAGTGGGACATCTCCCGCGAGGAGATGGAGCAGATGGCTCTCGAGTCTCACACCAAGGCTGCTGCCGCCCGTAAGGCCGGCTACCTGCAGCAGGCGATCGTTCCGGTTGCCAACGCTGACGGTGTTGTTCAGGAGTACGATGACGGCATCCTCGCCGACCTCGACGGCAACCTGAAGACCTCTCTCGAGAAGATGGCCGGCATGAAGCCGTGCTTCCTCGTTCCGGGCTACCGTGAAGAGGGCAAGGTCACTGCCGCTACCTCTTCCCAGACCACTGACGCCGCTGCTTACGTCGTCGTCATGAGCGAAGACTTCGCCAACGAGCTCGGCCTCAAGCCGATCGCCAAGCTGGCTGCTTTCGCCGTCGCCGGCTGCGACGCCACCCTGATGGGCACCGGCCCGATCTACGCTGTTCCGAAGGCTCT
>CAZUKJ010000227.1:0-2280 GCA_964620855.1 uncultured Oscillospiraceae bacterium | reverse complement strand
GGCATGTGCTCTCCCAGCTGAGCTATGCTCCCGAACTTTGCGCTGTCTTGCAGCGACGTTGATTATTATAGCGACGAGGTCTCCATTTGTCAACCCCATTTTTAAACTTTTTTATTTTTCGATCGAATTTACCAAATTGCGCAGATCTTCGGGGGTAAACGTGTAGTCCGTGTCGCAGAACTGGCACTCCACATGCGCGCTCTCCCCTTCCTCGGCCATCTGCTGCAGTTCCTCTTTTCCGAGGCTGAGCAGCGTCGACTCCACGCGCTCGCGCGAGCAGTAGCAGCGGTATTCCACCTGCGTGGTCTCAAGAATTTCCAGGTCAAAGCCGAGCAGCACCATCTGGAGCATATCCTCTGCCGTCGCGCCGCCGTCGAGCATCGCGGTGACCGAACCCATCGCCTGGATGCCGGCCTCGACGCGGTCGATGACCTCATCCGTCGCGCCCGGAAGCACCTGAATCAGATAACCGCCCGCGGCACGGACCGACTGATCCGTGTCGATGAGCACGCCAAGCGCGCACGCCGTCGGGATCTGCTCCGACTGCGCGAAATAGGCCGTGACGTCCTCGGCAATCTCGCCGGAGACAAGTTCGATGCTGCCGACGTACGGCTCTTTCAGGTTCAGGTCACGGATGACCGTAAGCATACCGTCTGTGCCGACTGCCGCACCGACGTCCAGCTTGCCGCGGTATTTTTCCATCAGCGACACCTGCGGATTCTGCACATAGCCGCGGACATTGCCCTCGGAGTCCGAGGTGGCAAGCAGCGTGCCGAGCGGGCCGCCGCCTTTGATCTGCAGCGTGAGCGAGCCCTCGTCTGCCTTCTGCATATTGCCCATAATCGAGCAGGCCGTCAGCACGCGGCCCAGCGCCGCCGTCGCCGTCGGCAGAGTCTTATGGATCTGGCGGGCGCGTTCGACCATCCCCGTCGAGGTGATGGCAACGGCCTTCAAATATCCGTCAGCGCTGATGGCGCGCACGATCTGATCGCTCATGGTAAGTTACTCCTTCATTGCAGTAAAATAGATGCGCAGTTCCTCCGGCTGCGGGGCGTCGAGCCGCCGGTCGCCATAGACCTTAATGCGCGTAAAGCCGGCCTTGTGCAGGTAGCCTGTCAGCTGGCCGATGGAATAGGCATATTCCCGGTGCTCCTCCTGCGAGCGCACCCAGTGCTCACCCTCGCGCTGGAACAGATCCATGCCGTAGTCGAGCGTGTTGGCCTGCTCATCAAACGAGGCGCGCCAGACACAGTAGACGTCGTCGTCCTCGTCGAGAAACACCTGATCGTCGAGAGAACGCAGTTTATAGACCGTGTTGACGTCAAAGGTAAAAATGCCGCCCTTGGCCAGCGATTGATAGACGCGGCGGATCGCCGCCTCGCAGTCTTTCGGGTCGGTCAGATAATTCAGGCTGTCGAGTGTGCAGACAACCCAGTCGACCGGCTGCGGCAGCTTGAGCTTCTGCATCGTCTGATGGATGAAAAACGGCCGATTCTGAGGCATTTCACACGCCTTTTCATAGGCGACCGAAAGCATTTCTTCCGACGCATCCGCGCCGATCACAGCATACCCGCGCCCGGCGAGCAGCATACTCAAAGAGCCGGTGCCGCACGCCAGATCGAGCACAGAGACCGGCCGAACCTTCTCGTGTGCCAGCAGCTGCTCGAGAAAGTCTGCCACGGCAGCATAGTCGACATCAAAAGTCAGGCGGTCATAACTGACCGCCAGCGACTCATAGGAACTCATTCCGTCTGCTCCTTCTGTTCATCCAGACGCCCGAAGATCTCATGGTAACTGTCGTTGCCATAGTTCAGGCTGCGGTTGACGCGGCTGATCGTCGCACTCGACGCGCCGGTCTTTTCGAGAATCTCGGTGTAGATCATGCCCTGGCTCAGCAGGTGGGCCACCTCGAAGCGCTGTTCCATTGCCTTGAGTTCGGAAACGGTGCACAGGTCCTGGAAGAAGCGATAGCACTCCTCCGTGTTCTGAAGCGTCAAAATCGCGCGGTAGAGATCGTTATTCGGATCGGAACGCTTGTTTTTGTTGTTCATTGCGCAGCCTCCATCAAAATTCTTTACGGAACGTATTTTAACAAATTAAACTATGGAAGTAAAGCCTCTGGCCGAAAATTTTACACTTTTCCCAAACTGGCGAAACCTTTCCATCACCCGGCCGGTACGCTTACCGCGCAATCCGCTCCCCTTTGTCCTCCACCGCACCAATCCGGCTCCCTCTGCGAGGCGCTAAGAGCCTCGCTTCGCTCGGTTGCGCCCATGCACA
>CAZUKJ010000226.1:0-2288 GCA_964620855.1 uncultured Oscillospiraceae bacterium | reverse complement strand
GTCGTCACCGCCGACTGCGTCAGCTTCAGCTGCATGGCAATTTCGGCAGTGGAAAAGCCTTCCACATAGTGCAGATGGACCGGCACACGGTATTTCATCGGCAGGCGCAGCACCGCCGCGATCGCCTCGCGGGACTCATCGTCGTCAGCCGGAATGTCAATTTCCAGCGGCAGGGTGTTCCTGCGCCAGAACGAACGCTGCAGATCGCGGCACGCATTGACCGTCACCCGGCACAGCCACGCGCGCTGCTGCTCCGGTTTCCCCTCCGGCAGGCTATTGAGCGCTTTGAGAAACACCGTCTGCGTGATATCCTCCGCGTCATGAACCGACCCGAGGCAGCTCAATGCCAGCCGGTAGACCATATTGGCGTTTTGGGCAAACAGCGCTGCAAGATCCGCCATACCTGTCACCTTCCTTTCCGCTTCACTTATCAAACGAATGAAGTGCACGAATTGTCTCAAATCGGCATAAAAAATCCGGGAGTGCTGCAAACTGCAGCACTCTCTTTTGTCTGTTTGATGCAGGATGCAAGGGCAGCGGATTGCCGCGTCGCTTCGCTCCTCGCAATGACTTACTTTGGGAGTGCGGTGCATAAGGCGGGGGTGCGGTGCGGAAGCGGGAGTGGCGGGCGATCACAGATCGCCCCTACCGGCACACTTGATGGTGCGGTGAACGACGATGGGGAACGGATTGCCACGTCGCTTCGCTCCTCGCAATGACAAATCTGAGAGTGCCATGCGAGTATTCGCACACTCATTCCACAACGCTGTCATTGCGCACCGATGCCGGTACAACGCACATAAAGCACCAAATCTGTCATTGCGAGCCAGCGCGCACGCTGGCGTGGCAATCCGCATCCCTAAAGCTGCCTTGGAGATGCGGCGGGGGTATCCTCAGTCAGCCTGATCGGTGCGGAGGAAAGGGAGCCCTGGATGCCGCCATACCAGCATCCAGGGCTCCCCTGTCCGGAACGCGCGTTCCGATTGCAGCCTGTTTCATTTTACAACAGGCTCTTTTCGTTTCAGTTGAAGCTGCCGAGCTCCTTGCCGCCGAGGACATGGAAGTGCAGGTGGTGCACGGTCTGGCCGGCGTTTTCACCGCAGTTGGTGACAACGCGGAAGCCGCCTTCAAAGTTCAGCTCCTTGGTCAGCCTGGCAATGACCTCAAAGATATGGCCGACGACGTGCGCATTTTCAGCCGTCACCTCTTGGGCGGAGGCAAAATGCTGCTTCGGCACAACGAGGAAATGCTGCGGAGCCAGCGGCTCGATATCGTAAAACGCGCAGCACAGCTCATCCTCATAGATGATATTCGACGGAATCTCACCATTGATAATACTGCAGAAAACACACATGGTTGTTTCCCCCTTACGCCTTGGCATGCTCGGCAACAAAGTTGTCGATGGTCGCCAGCGCATCGTCGATCTTCAGAACATCGGAGCCGCCGCCCATAGCGGAATCGGGTCTGCCGCCGCCCTTGCCGCCGCACATGGCGGTGACGGACTTGATGATATCGCCGGCCTTGATGCCCTTCGCCACGGCCTGCTTGCCGCAGGAGGCATAGAATGTGATCTTTTCACCGGAGAAGGTGGCAAACACCGCAACGGAGGTCTCGTCCTTGTCGCGGATCAGGTCGCCCATCTTGCGCAGCGAATCGGCAGTGGCGTTCTGCAGCGTCGCGGTAACGACATTCAGGCCCTCGACCTTCTTGGCCGCGAACAGGAAGCGCTCGACGTCGCCGGCAAGCAGGCGGGACTGCAGCTTCTCCAGCGACTGGCGAAGCTCCTTCATCTCCCTGATCTGCGCCTGTGCCTTGTTGAGCAGCTCAGACGGCGTGGTCTTGAGCGTCTCGGCAACCTGCAGCAGCTCGTAGCTCAGATGCTCGGTCTCGGCAAGGACCGCCTTGCCGGTGATTGCCTCGATACGGCGGACGCCGGAGGCGATGGAGCTTTCCGACTTGATGCGGAACAGGCCGACCTTTGCCGTGTTGTCAAGGTGCGTGCCGCCGCAGAGCTCCATGGACTTGTCGCCCATTTTGACAACGCGGACCGTGTCGCCGTACTTCTCGCCGAACAGCGCGGTTGCGCCGAGCTTCTTGGCTTCGTCGACGGACATAACGCTCGTGTCGATCTCCATACCATCGAGCGCCCACTCGCTGACGAGCCGCTCAATCTTCAGGATTTCCTCCGGCGTGATGGCGGAGAAATGGGTAAAGTCAAAGCGCAGATGATCCGGCTCAACGAGAGAACCGGCCTGATGGACATGGTCGCCGAGGACTTCGATCAGGGC
>CAZUKJ010000225.1:0-2300 GCA_964620855.1 uncultured Oscillospiraceae bacterium | reverse complement strand
GGGCCATGCTGCTGATTTTTTTCAGCATGGCGCCCTGCTTGCCGATGATAATACCCTTATGGCTGGCTTTTTCGCAGTAAATCGTCGCATCCACATCAATCACACCGCTGTCTCGTTCGGAAAATTTGGTGATCTCCACAGCAGTACCGTGCGGAATTTCCTTATCGAGACACCAGAGCAGCTTCTCACGGATAATTTCGGCGATCACCTGTCGTTCCGGCTGGTCGGATGTCATATCATCCGGGAACAGCTGCGGACCGGGCTGGGCATATTTCTCGCAGACGTCGAGCAGCTCTTCCACGCCGTCGCCATTTTTCGCGGAAATCGGAACGATCTCAGTAAACTCATGCGCCTGGGAATACGTCGAAATGACAGCCAGAAGGTCCTGTTTCTCAACAGTATCAATTTTATTGATAACCAGCACCGAAGGGCCGCCGGACGATTTGATCTGCTCAATCAGCGCCTGCTCCTGAGGGCCAATATTTGCAATCGGTTCGACGATCAGAAGGACAAGGTCCACATCAGAAACACTTTCACGGACAATCTCGACCATATAGTCACCCAGACGGGTACGCGGCTTGTGGAAGCCCGGCGTATCCATAAAAATTAACTGGGTATCATTGCGGTTGACAATGCCGCAAATGCGGTTTCGGGTTGTCTGCGGCTTATTGGAGACGATTGCAACCTTTTCACCGACAAAGGCGTTGGTCAGCGTCGACTTGCCGACATTGGGACGGCCGGCAATGGTAATCATAGCGGATTTTTGAATCATAATTTTCTATCCTTCGTTCTGTTTTTATTCTCAGGTACAAAGACGAACACGACAGTCCCTGCCGCCCACAGCAGCAGACATATCCCCGGCAGCGAGCCGGACCGAAAAGTGTCCGCAAGATGCGCTTTGTATGTATCTGTGCCGAGCAGAAGAACAAGCCATACGATGACAGATGTAATGGCACTGACAAGCACCGCTCCGGCAGCGGCGTCCTTTGCAATGCGAATAGATGGATTGGGGGCGGTTGACAACGCATCGCAGGCTGCTTCCAAACCGGTGTTGACCAGTTCCAGCGAAATAACGAGTCCGCAGCAGAGCAGTTCGATCACCCAATGGCCCACAGCTAATCCTTGCCAAATTCCAAAGAGCACCACAAAGCATACGGCACAAAGATGAATCCGCAAGTTCCGCTCTTGTGCGATTGCGGAAGCGATTCCCTGCCCTGCGTGCACAAAACTCATCAGCAGGCCGCGCAGCTGCGTCATCTCGGAAGTACGATATCGGCAAGGATTTTCTCCTCGCGCGCGCGCATCTGTTTTTTCATTTCGCCCTCATCCATATGGTCGTATCCGAGCATATGCAGGATCGAATGAACCGTCAGATAGCCGACTTCACGCTGCAGGGAATGACCGTATTCTTCGGCCTGCGCCGCTGCGCGCTCGAGTGAAATGACCATATCGCCAAGAGGCAGTCGGCCGGTGTCGCCGTCGACCATCAGCGGAAGCTCTGCAGGCAGTGCGCCGGGAATCATTTCAAACATCGGGAACGAGAGCACATCCGTTGGTTTGTCAATCTGACGAGTTGAACGGTTGATCAGCTGAATCCCTTCATCCGTGGTAAGCAAAACATTGATTTCGCACGGAACGAACACGCCTTCGGCATCGAGCGCGGCATTCACGCATTTTTTAATCTGACGGACAACCATGGCATTTTTCACGGTTTTCTTGTCGTAACGAACGACAATTTCATGCTTGAGTCGATTGATCATTTTTTCGGTCCCCTTTTGCCGTTCGGCGCCTGCTTGGCCGGCTGGCTGCTTTTGTTTTCAAATTTATCATAGGCTGCAATAATCCGCTGCACAAGCGCGTGGCGGACGACATCAGATGCTGACAGCCGACAGATTGCGATATCTTCCACACCGTCGAGAATTCGGAGCGCATCTTTCAGACCGCAGACCTTATCTCCAGGCAGGTCGATCTGTGTAATATCGCCGGTGATGACGATCTTGGAATTGAAGCCCAGTCTGGTCAGGAACATTTTCATCTGTTCTCTTGTGGTATTTTGCGCTTCGTCGAGAATGATAAAGCTGTCATCGAGTGTGCGTCCGCGCATATAGGCGAGCGGCGCAACTTCGATATTGCCGTTTTCCAGATATTTGTTGTACGTCTCCGGACCGAGCATATCGAACAGCGCATCATACAGCGGACGAAGGTATGGGTCGACCTTATTTTGCAGATCACCCGGCAGGAATCCGAGCCGTTCGCCGGCTTCCACCGCCGGTCGGGTCAGGATAATCCGGTTGACTTCT
>CAZUKJ010000224.1:0-2301 GCA_964620855.1 uncultured Oscillospiraceae bacterium | reverse complement strand
GCTCATACCAGCTGAGCTAATCGTCCGAACGCAAGAGCTATTATAGGCGGGAAACCGTCAAATGTCAAGCACTTTTTTTATTTTTTCAAAAATATTTTTATGCGGCAGTCTGCTGATACCATGCAATCAGATAGTCCGTCACCGCGCCGTACGACTGCACGCCCAGCTCCTGAGAGAACGCCTTGAGGTAGGTGTCGTTGACGGTCTGCGCGGCGTTTTGTACTTTGCCTTCAAACTGCGCGTAGTGCGCGTTGGCCGCGCGAATGTCGGCCTGAATATACGCGGAGGCGGAATCCCACAGCGCGGCGGCGGCTTCGCGGTCGACTTTGTAGAGCGCATTGTAGCAGCGGATGAACGCGGTGTAGTATCCGGAGTAGCGGAACTCTGTGGAACTGTTGGCCTGACAGGCCAAAAACGCACAGAAGCTGACCTCGTCTTCGCCGGCACAGCCCATACGGTGGCCGAGTTCGTGGCACATCGTGGCAGGAAGGGAGGCGGTATACGTCTCCTCGTTGACGTTGCTCTCGCCGGTCAGGCAGACAAAAATACCGGTGATGCCCATGTAGCTGAACAGGCGGCTGGACATCAGCCGCTTGACCGGTACTGTCGAGCCGGTAAAGACCTCGTAAGTCTGACCGAGCAGCGCGTAGCCTTCACCGGCCTGCGCGGCCAATGTCGAAAAATCAGACAGCAGCGTTGTGCCGTCGACCGCATGCGGCAGCTGTTCGGCCAGCGCGTTCGCGTTTTCCAGATAGTAATACGAGGCTTCGATCAACTCCTCTTTGGAGTATTCCGTTACCTCCAAACCGATTTTTTCCGACAGCTCCGGGCCAAAGTGGTTCAGGCCCCAGACGGCAACAAAGGCAAAGACGCCGACACTGACGCCAAGCAGAACGCCGGATGCCCAGCGGAGGAATCCGTGGTGACGCAGAAGGGTTCGGATCAGTGTGTAGACAAGCCAGAGCACGGCCAGAACAACGAGCAGTTCAAACACGGAAAACGGGAACAGGCCGGTGAACCCCGCCAGTACCGAAAGAATCCAGCGAGAGAATTGCGGATAGAACGAGAAAACGATCTCCGGGGCGTAGACGGCGCAGGCGATCATCACACCTGTGAGCACAAGAAGAATCGCCGATGCGATCACCCGGGCGGTGGCTTTGAGCATGGGATAGGAGACTCCTTTCGGGATAGTGCGGGGAGAATGTCTGTGGACTGTTCAGATCGTCTGATTGCAAACCGGAACAACCCTCGGATTGTATTATGCGCTTTGATCCGGCAATTCAATCCACCTGTGTGCCGCCCCATTCTACGGCGGCAAAGCCTTCGCGGGAGAACGGTTCGAGCACCTGCGGCGCAATCTCAACAGGCGTATCGAGTGCTTTCCATGCCATAAACACGCGCAGCAGGCTGTCCGGCGCAGGGGTAATGGACAATGGCGCTGCTTCTTCATAGCATGACGACTGGAAGGCGATCAGGTTCCAGGCGTTGTATTGCATTTTGGGCAGCCAGTATTCGAGAAACTCCACGCACTCGGTTTCATTCAGACCAAGCTGTGTGAGCGCATCTGTCAAAAATGCTTCGGTTTCGCTGCCTGCAACGCAGAAGCCCTCGGAAAAATCAAATGCAGCGGCCTTTTCTGCCTCCCAGAATAAACTAGTGTAAGATTGCCCGTCTGTCAGGTCGGTCAGCGTGCCGTCGGGCCGGGCGATCACGCGCCAGCCGCTGCGATATTCGGGGATGGAGACGGTCAGGTCCTCCGCACAGCCAAGCGTGACGGTGACTTCCGTTTCCGTTTCGGGGTAGAGATAGATGACCGGCTTGGCCAGCAGACAGGAGGCCGGGTCTTCCGGTCTGAGCAGTGCGACGAGCGCGATGACAAGCACAATGCCCAGCGCGACCAGCGCCCATTTGAGCACGATTTTCAGAACGATTTTTATCATATGGCATCCACCTTTCGGACAGTCAGATGGGGAATTTTTCCGACTTCATGATACGATAAACGAAGCGAAATGGTATCATATCGCCATGTGTTCCGGTTCCGGGCGAAGCCGGTGTGGAAAATAACGATTCCTCGGTATAATATAACAGCCAATGCAGTGATATTATACCACGATCCCAAACAGCGCGCAACAGGCCGCACAAAAGCGGAAAACCGCCAAAAACAGGGTGAAATCTGTTGACAAGTCCGCGCCGCAGGGTATAATATTTTATATTATTGTGTAAAACACTACGGAGGATATGTTACCATGAAAAACAGCGAAAAGACGATGGAAAAAATCGTCGCGCTTTGCAAAGGCCGCG
>CAZUKJ010000223.1:0-2313 GCA_964620855.1 uncultured Oscillospiraceae bacterium | reverse complement strand
CTAATCTGGCTCCCTCTGCGAGGCGCTAAGAGCCTCGCTTCGCTCGGTTGCGCCCTTGCACAGCGCCTGCGGGCGCTAGTGACGAGGGAGCTGTCAGCCGGTACGGCTGACTGAGGGAGAGAAAAGCCGATTCTCTCACTGCGCCACCGACTGAACGACCTTGTTGGGATACGATTTCTCTCCCTCCGTCAAAAATCAAAGATTTTTGCCACCTCCCTCGCAGAGGGAGGCTTTGGTGCTGCACAGACTTGAAAGCCGTCTGCAACCGATTCGTCACTGCGCCACCATCCGCGCCGGTAGGGGCATACTTCGATCGCCCACTTGCCACCGAGCCTGCACCGCGCCCAGCCCTTTTGCACTGCGGTCCCTAACTTGCGATTGCGAGGAGCGAAGCGACGCGGCAATCCGTCCTCTCCGGATTCTTCTCCCTTGCAGGCTTCGGTGCGCCGACCCGGCCTCTGCGCCGCGACAAACGCGCCGGTTATTGCAAGGCGCACCTTCGACAGGCGCTGCATATACTGGCGTAAGATCAGATCCGGGGGGATGTTATGACGAAACGGAAGTTTGCGGTGCTCGGCGGAGATCTGCGGCAGAGCGCGCTGGCGGAAGGATTGGCTGAGCTGGGACATACGGTGGGGACATTTGCCATCGAAGGCGCGCCGGGCGGCTCGCTGGAGCAGGTGCTCGCCGGGGCGGAGTGCGTGATACTGCCGCTGCCGGCGTTCGATGAGGCCGGATGCGTAAGCGGAACCGGCCGAAGTCGGGTACACATTGACGATCTGCTCGCGCAGCTTCGTCCGGGTGTTCGGGTGTTCGGCGGCAAGCTGGGGCCGGAGGCGGCGCGCTTTGCGCGCGCAGGAATCCCTGCTGTCGACTATCTGCTTTTAGAGCAGATGGCGGCGGCAAACGCCGTGCCGACGGCGGAGGGAGCGATCCAGCTTGCGATGGAACGCCTGCCGGTGACGATTCAGGGCAGCCGCTGCCTTGTGATCGGCTGGGGGCGGATCGGCAAGGTGCTCTCGCACAAGCTCTGCTGCCTCGGCGCAGAGGTGACGGTGGCGGCAAGAAAAGAATCGGACACGGCGCTCATCCGCGCGCTGGGGATGCATGCCGATGTGACGGGGCGGTATGAGCGCGGCCTGTCGGGCTATGACTGGATTGTCAACACCGTACCGGCCACAGTGCTCGGACGAAACGAATTGGCGCAGACGGGGAAAGGCTGCCTGATTATGGATCTGGCGTCCGCCCCGGGCGGCGTCGATGTTCCGGCGGCGGCAGAGCTGGACCGGACGGCGATCCGGGCGCTGTCGCTGCCCGGGAAGGTGGCGCCGGTCACGGCGGGACGCATCATTCGCGACGCGATCCTCTGCGATCTGGATCGGCGATAGGGAAGAAAGGAACAGGATATGCAAACGCTCAGGTTGGGATTCGCAATGTGCGGATCGTTCTGTACGTATGAAACGGTGCTGGAGGAACTGGAGAACCTTTGCAGAGAGTTTTCGGAGGTGATCCCCATTATGTCGGAGACGAGTTACTTTACCGACAGCCGGTTCGGCCCGAGCGAATACTTTATTGAGCGGGTCGAAGACCTCTGCGGCCGCCCGGTTCTCAAATCCATGACGGAGACCGAGCCGATCGGTCCGAGAAAGCTGCTCGATGCGCTGCTCGTCATGCCGTGTACCGGCAATACAATCGCAAAGCTGGCCACCGGGATCGCGGACAGCGCGGTGACGCTGGCAGTGAAGGCGCATCTGCGAAACGAGCGGCCGGTGATTCTCGCGATCTCGACCAATGACGGCCTCGCAGGCAATGCGGCGAGCATCGGCCAGCTGCTGAATCGGAGAAACATCTACTTCGTGCCGTTCCGGCAGGATGACCCGACCAACAAGCCGCGCTCGCTCGTTGCGCTAATGAATCTGGCAGGAGATACGGTCCGGGCGGCGATGGAAGGGCGGCAGCTTCAGCCGGTGCTGCTGTGAATATGCGGAGCACCGGGCATCCCCGGTGCTCTTATACATTATATAATATATAAGGGGGAAAATCGGCCCCAAACCGTCCGTTGGAAGTGTGAAAAAAAGAATTTGAAAAAAGTGAAAAATAGTGCTTGACAAATGGGAGGCGGTTTGATATTATATCGAAGCGTTCTGCGTGAGGCGGTTCTGAAAACGACGGAATCAAGAAAAAACTTGAAAAAAGTCGAAAAAAGTTCTTGACAAAGCGCAAAGCGTGTGATAAAGTAAAGATCCTGCCACCGAGTGGCATGTACCTTGTAAATTAAACAACGAGAAACAGCTTATGTAAGCACCTTTGGAC
>CAZUKJ010000222.1:0-2321 GCA_964620855.1 uncultured Oscillospiraceae bacterium | reverse complement strand
TGAAAAATGAGGTGTATGTAATGGAAGAAATGAAACGAGTATATTGTCTTTACCGAGTATCAACGGTTGGTCAGGTGGAAAAGGATGATATTCCCATGCAAAAGCAATTTTGTCGGGAATTTGCTGCCAGCCATCAAGGATGGCAGATTGAAAAAGCGTTGTATGAAAAAGGTGTTTCCGGATTCAAGAAATCTGCAAAAGAGCGAGATGCAATACAGGAATTACAGCGTGACGCGGTGCAGGGGAAATATGACGTTTTGTTAGTGTATATGTTTGATAGACTTGGCCGCAGAGACGACGAGACACCGTTTGTGGTTGAATGGTTTGTTCGGAACGGCATTGAGGTTTGGAGTGCAATTGAGGGCGAACAGCGATTTGATAATCATGTGGATAAGCTCTTGAACTACATACGCTACTGGCAGGCATCGGGAGAAAGCATTAAGACTTCTGTACGCGTAAGAACTCGAATGGAGCAGCTGACGGAAAGCGGCTGTTTCACAGGAGGAACGGTACCCTATGGGTACCGCTTGGAGAACCGGGGAAGGATAAACAAGCGAAACCGGGAAGTCGGTGATTTGGTCGTCAATGAAGATGAAGCCAAAATTGTTCAACTCATTTTCGATAAGTATGTCAACGAGGGTTACGGTGCACAGCGATTGAGCCGCTATCTATCCGAGCTGAAAATCACAAGAGCAAATGGAAAGAATTTTCCCAACACATCTATAAATAAGATGATCAAAAATTCAATTTATACTGGAATCATTCGCCATGGCAACGCTTGCTCGGAACGTATTCCGGAGCTGCAGATCATTGATCAGGAGTTATATGATCGGGCGCAAAAATTGATGGCGGATAGAACAACACACCATGCGGAAACTCCACTGAATCTGAAAGGACAGTCCCTTTTGGTAGGAAATATTTTTTGTGGGCACTGTGGACATCGATTGACTTTAACGACCGGAGGCCGGAGGTACGAGCGCAAGGATGGAAGCATTCGAAGCGATGTCCGCGCGAGGTATCAATGCCATTATAATGTGCGGCATCCGGGTGAATGCGATGGACAATCGGGTTACGGAGTAACAAAGCTGGATGGAATTCTGGATCGCATCATTCGCTATCAGTTTTCCAAAATTTCTTCGGATTCCGGTGGCGAAATCATCGAAGCGCAGTGCAGAAAGGCGATTGAGTTGGCAAGAGCGAGGTATAATATGCTGTCTCTGCGGTTGAAGGAAAAAGAACGGGATTTGGCAGATTATCAATCGGAAGTGGTAAGGGTGATTCGCGGTGAGAGCCGAATGGATGCGGATCTTTTGAATCATCTCATAAAGAAAGCGGAGGGAGAAATCGAAGAACTGACAGATGCTGTGAAACAGGCGAAACAGGAGCTTGACCGACGTATGACGGATAGGACTGAAGAACAACAGGAATATAATAAGCTCAAAAGCTGGGCTGATCTTTATGACAACTGCAGCTTTGCGGCAAAAAAGATGATCGCAGTTCAATTTATCAAGTCGGTTTATGTGTATCGTGATTATAGGTTGGAAATTGAATTCAACGTTTCTTTTGAAGATTTTAAATCAATGGTAACGCAATGTGAGGATCAAGGGCAGGGGAAAGAGCCGATAGTTTATATCTCTGCCTAAATGGAAAGGTATGAAAAAAGCAGACTTGCAAAATGCAAGTCTGCTTCATGGTGGATCCGAAGGGGATCGAACCCTCGACCTCCGCGTTGCGAACGCGGCGCTCTCCCAGCTGAGCTACGAACCCGTATGAAATTGATATGCGAACCGAATGGCAAGCAGAAGAGGTACAGGCCTTAAAAGAGGCGAAAAAGATAGGGCATGGGTAAACACTCCGGGCTCCCAGCTGCGCTACGGGCCCATATAAAATCTGTGGAAATGACTTACTCATTATAGCAGATTTTTCAAAGTTGTAAAGACCCTTTTTTCAGAGAGATACAAAAATTATGTTGATAAAGTGGATGAAATGGATTATAATATTCCTCAGCTTGTACCCTTGATCGGTATGAAGCAAGGCTGCACTAGTTGGGGAGTTAGCGGTGCCCTGTACCTGCAATCCGCTACAGCGGGGATGAATCCCGGCCCCCGGACGTTTGATGTGTTGTCAGCCCTTTATAAGCAGTGATGATAGGTCGGTCCCGCGCAACGTAGCGCCGTGAACCGTGTCAGGCGGGGAACCGAGCAGCACTAAGCGGAATGCCGCGTGTGCCGCGGGGATACCGTCCTTGAGCCGGCTGTAAAGGTAACGGGCATATCAGACGCTTCAAAGGCCGGTGTGCGGCCTTGCTTTGTACCGATTTT
>CAZUKJ010000221.1:0-2321 GCA_964620855.1 uncultured Oscillospiraceae bacterium | reverse complement strand
GTGTTTTTTATCTGCGACGTTTGCACAAGTCTCACATTCCCCTCCTGTTCGCATAAACTGTCATGAGAGCATCCTTGCTTTCCATCTTAATTTAGGAGGTAATCCGATGTCGGATAAGTGTCAAACCGCATCCAACTGCGATCTTTCGAACATTCGAGAAGCGTGCTGCATCCACACCAAAAAGGTCATGGACGCCTGCCGCGACAAGGATTGTATTGAAGATCTGCGTGTCTACCTGACGCGGGATTCTCAGACCATCGTCGACTGCTGCACATCCGTGCGCGCCCGCAGCGCCGAGCTGCTGCATGTCAACATCGAGGTTGAGCCGCTGGTCTACAACGACGGCTTCTTCACCGTCGACATTACATTCTTCTACCGCATCGTTGCCGATGCCATCGTCGGCGGGACCCGGCCGGGGACCGTCAGCGGTCTCGCCGTCTTCACCAAGCGCTGCGTGCTCTGCGGCGGCTCCGGGTCTGCAAAGATCTTTACGAGCAAAACCGACTGCGGCAAGCTCGACAGCAAAACCCTGATGCACTGCAACAAGCCCATCGCCGTCGTGGAGGTCGTCGATCCGATGATTCTCGCCGCCCGGGTGTGCGACGTCTGCAGCAGCAATTCCTGCGAGTGCATCAGCGACATTCCCGGCGCAATCTGCGAATGTTTCAACGGCGATCTTGTGCTCAGCGGCGAGAGCAAGCGGCTGCTTGTCACGCTCGGCCAGTTCTCCATCATCCGCCTGGAGCGCGAGACGCAGCTGCTCATCCCCTGCATTGACTACTGCATCCCGATGAAAGAGTGCTCGGCGTCGCTTTCGGCCACGACGGAGGACCCCTGCGAGATCTTCTGCTCCGTTGAGTTCCCGGTCGATGAATTCATCCCCGGCAAATGCGCCACGGCGACCGTCAACTGTATTCCGAGTGTTTCCAACCAGACCGGCTCCGGAAATTCCGGCAGCTCCGGCCATTCGTCCTGCGGCTTCCGCACCACCAGCGGCTGCTGACCCAATAAAAAAATCCGGCAAGGTGTGGGTGCACACCTTGCCGTTTTCCTTATTTCTTCTGTGACGCCTGCCACTTGGCAAGCTGCTCTGCCAGCGCGCTGTTGCCGCCGGACGATTCTTCCTGCCGGGCGAGGTAGCGCCGAACCTCCGATTTGTTTGCGCCGTCTTTTTGGCGGCGGGATTTGAAGTCTTTGAGCTTCTCGCGGTAGCCGCAGACGCAGCGGAAGGTCTGATTCTCCCCTTCGCCGACAAGTTCCATCTTCTTGTGGCAATTCGGGCAGCGGGCGTTGGTCGTCTGCGAAACCGAGCGGCGATAGCCGCACTCGCGGTCCGGGCAGACCAGCATTTCGCCGCGCTTTCCTTTGACCAGCAGCAGATTCTTGCCGCAGTCCGGACACGGCTTGCGCGTCTGATTGTCGTGGACATACTGCGCGTCGCTGGCTTTGACCTGACCGACCAGACGGGCCGCATAGCCGCGCATCTCATCGACAAAAGCCTTGTCCTTTTCCCGGCCGGCCGCAATGTCCGACAGGCGCTGCTCCCACTTGGCCGTCAGCTCCGGCGAGCGCAGATCCTCCGGGACGATTTCAACGAGCTGCATTCCCTTCGAGGTGGGGACGAGCTCTTTGCCGCGGCGCTCGACATAGAACGTCGAAAACAGCTTCTCAATGATATCGGCGCGCGTTGCCGGAGTTCCGAGGCCGGACGTCTGCTCCAGGATCTTTCCAAGCGCCTTGTCGTCCACATGCCCGGACGGGTGCTCCATTGCAGACAGCAGCGTCGCCTCGGTATAGCGGGCCGGAGGACGGGTCTTTCCGCTCGTGACCGATGCGCTTCGCACCGGCAGTTCATCGCCCAGCTGCAGGCTCGGCAGATTCTGGTCCGCCTCATCCTCATCGGTTTCTTCCTCGTCGGCATACGAGCGGTCATACGCCGCTTTCCAGCCGGCATTGAGCACCACGCGGCCATGCGCGGTGAAGGTTTCCCCGCCGACGAGCAGCGTCAGCCTGACTTCCTCATACTCATACGGCGGCATCAGAACCGCGAGGAAACGCCGCACGACCAGATCGTAAATATTGCGCTCCGGGCCGGAGAGCGCATACAGATCAACCTGCTCTTCCGTCGGAATGATGGCATGGTGATCCGTCACCTTGGCATTGTTCACGAGGTACTTCGTCTGCAGCGGCTTGCTGCGCAGCACGCTCTGCGCCAGATCCTTGTACTCCGCGTTGGCAACAGCCCGCAGACGCTCCGGCAGCGTGGCAACCACGTCGTCGGAGATATAGCGCGAATCGGTGCGCGGATAGGTCAGAACCTT
>CAZUKJ010000220.1:0-2321 GCA_964620855.1 uncultured Oscillospiraceae bacterium | reverse complement strand
GGCACAGGTTTCCGGACTCGAGGTCGGCGAACTGGTTCATGTCATCGCCGATGCGCACATCTACGACCGCCATGTTCCGATTGTTGAGCAGATCATCCAAAACGAGCCGAAGGCAGCGCCGGAATTCGTGATCGACAAATCGGTCACCGATTTCTATGCCTTCACCCGCGACAGCTTCTCGCTGAAAAACTACGAGTTCACGCCGCTGGATGTCAAGATCCCGGTTGCCGAATAAGGAGAACACCATGAACTGTATCGTGAACGTCACCCCCAACTGGGGCATCGGCAACGAGGGCCAGCTGGCCGTTGCGATCAAAGCCGACCTGAAGCGGTTTCGCGAACTCACCACAGGCCACACTGTCATTCTGGGGCGGAAAACCCTTGCCACCTTCCCCGGCGGCCGTCCGCTGAAAAACCGCGAGAATATCATTCTGACCCGCGATCCGGATTATACCGTTGAGGGCGCGCACATCGCCCACTCGCTCGACGAAGCCCTTGCGCTGGCCAAGGAGATTGGAGACGGCGAGGTATGGGTGATTGGCGGCGACACGGTCTATCAGCAGCTTCTCCCCTATTGCCGTAGTGTATCCCTGACGAAGACCTATGCCGACGTTCCTGCCGACGCATTTTTCCCGAACCTTGACGATCTGCCCAACTGGCATCCGGTCAACGAGATGCCCATGCAGGAGGAAAACGGGATCGAGTTTCAGTATATTGACTATTACAACGATACCCCACTGGAGTTTTGAGCTATGGCAAAAGTAACCGAATTAGAAATTGAAGTCCGCTACCCTGACTGCGATATGATGGGCATTGTCCACCACGCTGTCTACCCCGTCTGGTATGAGATGGCACGCATGGACTACTTTGCCCGGATCGGGTTCTCCTTTGAGCAGATGCATCAATTCGGCATCGATCCGCCGATGGTCAGCCTGAACCTTGAATACAAAAAGCCGGCGCGTTACCCCGGCCGCGTGACGATCAAAACGCGCGCGCTTTCCTACGCGCCGAAAAAGCTCGAGCTGCGCTATGAGACCTACGACGGTGACACGCTCATCGCTGCTGCCACCTCATTTCATATCTGGACCGGCCCGGACATGAAATCGCTCGATATGGAGCAGGCGCATCCCGACGTCTATGCCAACATCAAGGCGGCCTGTGATGACTGATCTGACCGCACTCGTGCTTGCCGGCGGCAAATCCAGCCGCATGGGCCGCGATAAGATGCTGCTTGAGCTCAACGGCCAGACCATGCTCGAACGCGCCTGTGCCTTTGCCCGCACGCTCACCGATCGGGTTCTGGTCGCCGCAGGCAGCGAAACCCACTTTGCGTCGCTGCCGGACGGCTGCCGTGCCGTCTATGACGAAACCCCGGGTCTCGGGCCGCTCGGCGGCCTGTGTGCCGGTCTCAGCAGGGCAGAAACGGAATATCTCCTTGTCTTTGCCGCCGATATGCCAAACCCCTCTCCAGAGGCCGCAGCACGACTTTGCGAGGCCATCGGTGAGGCGGATGTATGCCTGTTTCGGAAAAACGGTCGCCCTGAGCCGCTGTTTGCGCTCTATCGCAAGCGCGTGCTCCCTTCCGCAAAACAGGCCTTGGCAAATGGGCAGCTGAAACTGACCGCGCTCATTGGCACACTTAACGCCCGGTTCCTCGACTGGGACGCCGAGACGCTCTTTGTCAATCTCAACACTCCCGAGGACTATGAATCTGCACGCAGGCAGGTGGAAGCGAATGAATGAGAATACCCCCGTCGTTGTTTTCGTCGGCCTCTCCGGCACAGGAAAAACAACATTTCTGGAAAAGCTGATCCCGGAATTAAAGTCGCGCGGTCTGCATCTGGCTGTGCTCAAGCACGATACGCACGGCTTCGAGATGGACAAACCTGGCAAGGATACTTACCGGATGAAAGCCGCCGGTGCAGACAGTATCACCATCTGTTCCGGCAGCAAGCTGGCAATCATTGAAACACTACCCGAAGAACCGTCGGTTTCCAAGATCCTTTCCAAGCTGCAGCCGGTCGATCTGGCACTGGTGGAAGGCTACAAGAAAAGCCGCTATCCCAAGATCGAGATTCACCGGGCTGTGTTGGAAAAGCCGCTTATCACTGACGAAGCTGATCTGCTGGCCGTGGTCACAGACGAACCCCTACCGGTCAGCAAGCCGCAGTTTGACTTGGAAGACGCCGCAGGTGTCGCCTCGCTGCTCCTTGATTATGTAAGCAAAAAACAGGATGGCTGATGGCGGGTGCTCATAAAACAGTTCACAGGCGCAAGAGTGCACTTCGATACACCGCTTGGTGTACCGTGCGAGCATCCCT
>CAZUKJ010000219.1:0-2321 GCA_964620855.1 uncultured Oscillospiraceae bacterium | reverse complement strand
TGACAGATTTGAGAGCGGGATGCGAGGACGATGGGGCGCGGTGCGGGATCGGGAGAAGGCGGGCGATCGAAGGTCACCCCTACCGGCGCGGTTGGTGGCGCAATGCAGGATCGACCGAAGACGGGGGATCGTACCCTCTTGGGCGGCCTTGAGGTCGATTTTGAAACAAAAAATACGAAAAAGTCGGTCGAAAAGCTACAAAAACGGCGCGGAAGGTAACAAAATGAAATAATTTCCTTGACACGATGGTTACAAAGTGTTACAATGTCCGGCAGTGATACAATAGGAAGGATGACTCTCATGTCTTCAATCATCAGACGCCTTCTGGCGCTTGTGCTCTGCCTGGCTATGTTTGCCGGCGGCGCAACCGTGCTGGCAGCCGAAGGTACGATGGATGTAGAATATATTTCGATTACCAGCCAGAACTTTGTTGCCGATTCGCTCCACGGTGTGGACGCGCTCTACAACCGAAACGGCAGCGGCTATAACTGCACCGAGTACATTGTTCGTTATTACAAGGAAGTGTATGGCATCGACGTCGACCCGAGCGGCAATGGCCCGCTGGTCACATCTTCGGATGACTACTGGTTTGAGCGCGCCGAAGAGCCGAAGCCGGGCGATATCCTCTTTGCCCATTCTTCCCGCCGCACCAAGTGGTACAGCCACTGGGCGATCGTCAAGGATTACGACCCGGAGACCGGCGTGATGACGCTCATTGAGCAGAACTGGCGCTGGAACGGTCAGGCCGGTATCAACCGCACGATGCTCTTCCCGAGCAATGTTTACTACTGCTATACGCTCCGCTCGAATCAGGAGATCACCACGCTCCACGATCAGGCGATCGACAACTCCTGGGCGAGCGCGTCGATTCGTCAGGCCGAGCAGGAAGGGATCTTTACCTATTACGATTCGTATTCCGACACCGTGACGGCCGAGCAGTTTTGCGAGATGGTCTGCAATCTGGCCGAGTCGCTTGGCTGCACCGTGACCGACGAGAACGGCGAGCCGGTTTCCTTTGACAGCAGCTGCGCGCAGGCCTACACGATGGGCCTGATCAACGCCGACGCATCGGGCCGCATTGACCCGGAGGCGGAGATCACCCGCGAGCAGGCGGCGATCATTCTCTCGCGCGTCTATGCGCTGGCGACGACGCCGGTGCAGACAGACGCAGCTGTGGTCGAGCAGTTTGCCGACTATGATCAGATCAGCGCCAATGCGTTTGAGCCGATTGCGCTGATGATGGCCTCCGGCATCATGCAGGGCAATTCCGAGGGCAGCTTCCTGCCGAAAAAGGTACTCAACATCGAGACGGCCATCGAACTGACGATGCGCACCGCCTCCGCCGTGCGGCTGCAGCAGGAGCTTGCGCTGCTTCTGCCGTCGGAGACCACGGTGGCCTATGAGGCCGAGCGCCAGACGGTCTGCGGCGCGAGCGCGCAGGAAACGGCTGCCAGAAGCGTGTGCCCGTGATGGAAAAGACCAACGCGATCCGTCTGGTTGAGAGCCGAAAGCTGCCGTACCGGGAGCTGACGTATGACGCGGACGGTGCGCTGAGCGGAACGGATGTTGCCGCGATCCTCGGGCAGGACGCGCAGCAGGTGTTCAAAACGCTGGTGACGACCGGAAGATCCGGGCAGCACTATGTGTTTATGGTCCCGGTGGCAGAGGAACTCGACCTGAAGAAAGCGGCAAAAGCCGTGGGCGAGAAGTCCATTGAGATGCTTCGCTCGAAGGAGCTGCTCGGCCTGACCGGATACATCCATGGCGGCTGTTCGCCCATCGGGATGAAGAAGCTGTTTGTCACGGTTGTGCACGAGACCGCGCAGCTGTTTGACACGATCTTTTTCAGCGCCGGCCGGATCGGCTGCCAGATGGAACTGGCGCCGGACGACCTCGAGCAGCTGATTCCGCTGACCTATGCAGATGTGATCAAAGCGTCCTGAGAGGCAAAGACCATCGCCGCTTCCAAAGACAAACAGACTGACCTGTGGTTACGACCACAGGTCTTTTTTGTATCTTGTGCGGATCGGCGCGGAGGGGGACGAAGGGAGAACGGATTGCCACGTCGCTTCGCTCCTCGCAATGACAGATTTGGGAGTGCGGTGCAAAAAGGTGGGCGCGGTGCGAGCTTGGTATTAGGCGGGCGATCGAAGATCGCCCCTACCGGCACGGTTGGTGGCGCTGTGCTTCAATCGGCTTTTCTCTCCCTCAGTCAGCCTGACGGCTGACAGCTCCCTCGTCACTAGCGCCCGCAGGCGCTGTGCATGGGCGCAACCGAGCGAAGCGAGGCTCTTAGCGCCTCGCAGAGGGAGCCAGATTAG
>CAZUKJ010000218.1:0-2360 GCA_964620855.1 uncultured Oscillospiraceae bacterium | reverse complement strand
ACCAAATTTGCCCGGCAGATAGATACCCGGTTCGGCTGAGCAGACCGCACCGACAGGCATCGGCGTCTTGCCGGACGGGTTGCAGTTCGGGGCTTCGTGAATCTCAAGGCCGAGGCTGTGGCCATAGCCGTGGCCAAAGTACGCACCATAACCGGCGTCTGCAATGACCTTACGGGCTGCGCCGTCAATCTCGCAGCCGCACACACCGGCACGCGTAGCCGCGATACCGGCCAGCTGTGCAGCCAGAACGGTATCGTAGACCTTGCGCATCTCATCGGTAACAGAGCCAAGCGCAACGGTACGGGTCATATCAGAGCAGTAGCCGTTGAGAATACAGCCAAAGTCCATGGTGACGAAATCACCGCTGCACAGGATGCGGTCACCCGGGACGCCGTGCGGCAGACTGGTATTCGGGCCGGATACGACGATCGGATCAAACGACAAACCGTCTGCACCGGCACGGTAGAAGCGATAGATCAGTTCTGCAGCGAGCTGCTTTTCCGTAATGCCCGGACGGACAATCTCCAGCATCTGAGAAAAAACGTCATCCGTCATCTCCTGAGCTGCCGCCATACGCTCAATCTCCCACGGCTCTTTTGCTGCACGGAACGCATTGATCTTCCCCTGATACGGAACAAGCTCTGCACGAAGTTCCTTCTGCCAGCTGCTGAACTCCGCAACTGTGAGATAGTTTTCCTCAAAGCCAAGCGTTTTGACATGGAAATCTTCGATCGCAGCATTGATCAGCTGGACATAAGTGTGGTCTGCATCGGTCATCACGACTTCATAATTCTTGATATTGTTCTGTGCCGATTCGATATAACGGCTGTCGGTAAAATATCGGCAGCCGGACGCAGTCACTATGGCAGCACCCTCTGCAATATCAAATTCTGCACTGTAGAAACGGCTGTAGCGGCTCGTAAGAAGCAGTCCATCCACATCACCGGTCAAAAGGCTCTGATACTTTTCAAGATTTTTCATGTTTACGTCTCCTTTTTGCGATTTGAATCCACGGCTGCTCCAGCCAGTTGCGCAGGCGCAGCGGGAAAATATGCAGGTCAATCGGCCGCGTGAGTACAGAAACCACGCCGGCGCGGTTTCCGCCGAGCACATCGGTATAAATCTGATCGCCGACCAAAACAGCCCGTTCCGGCGGACAGTGATAGCGCGCAAGCGCTTCGCGGATGCCGCGGGTCCCCGGCTTTGCCGCACCAGTCACGCAGTCGAGTCCGTGCTCTGCGCAAAAATCCGGCACACGGGATCGCTTACTGTTCGACACGATACACACAGGGAAGCCCGATTCCCGGATGCACCGGAACCACTGCTCCATCGCCTCCGTCGGTACATTGGTTGTGTACGGTACGATCGTGTTGTCAAAATCGAGCAAAACCAGCTCGATGTTCTGTTCTTTCAGCCATTGCGGCGACACATCCGGGAGCTGTTCAAACATCGCCCGGGGAAAAAAAGAAAGGGGCATAAGGAAAAACCACCGTTTCATAAGGATAGAACGATCTTGATTTGATCCAAATTATTGTATCACAGGAAACGGGGGTTGTCCATGCCGGATGCATTGATTCTGACTGGTTCAGCAGGACTGCAGGACGCTCTGAATGATGCCCATAACCCGGACACGCTGCTTCTGCTTGATCCGGCAGAGTGCTACGCGGACTCCGCCTCCCTGCTGCTGGCCCGACATGCCGACAAGCTGAATGGACGCCTCTATGTGCCGGAGCCGCTTGCAGCCGCCGCACCAGGCGCCTATGTTCTGGCCGAGTGCACACCGTTTTCTGCACCGCTCAAGTCTCAGCTGTTATCGCACCGGCAGCAGTGGAAAAATCGCGCCGCTGTACTGATTCGCCCAAACTCGCTATCCGTTACCCTTTCCGGTGATTCGGCCGCCAAAATCAAAAAAATCGATCATTCTCTGATCGTCCCCAACGAAGCTGTCCGATTCTCCAGCGAAACAGGATATGCATACACGGTCTGTACTGATCACGAGGCAATCGTCTACACACTTTTTTACAGTGAGCAGTCGTTTGTCCTGCGCCGCACACTCTGCCAGGAGCTGCGGCTCCCCATGATTCTTCTGGAAAATTAAAAAGCCTTTCTGCGAAAGCAGAAAGGCTTTTTATCAGTTCTTAGTAGAACTTTCTCTTATTCTTACGTGCAGCTTCGGACTTCTGCTTACGCTTGAGGCTCGGGCTGACATAATGCTCGCGCTTCTTAACCTCAGCGATAACGCCTGCTTTCTGGCAGCTGCGCTTGAATCGCTTCAGAGCGTTCTCAAGGGACTCGCCCTCTTTGACACGAACTTCTGACACTGTGTTTCCCTCCCTCCGGCACGATGCGGGTTCATTACA
>CAZUKJ010000217.1:0-2388 GCA_964620855.1 uncultured Oscillospiraceae bacterium | reverse complement strand
GTCTCAAAGGCGACGTCGAGCGTGAAGTCGCCCAGTGGTTTTTTGATCTCGGCCTGAAGACTCATTTCGTCACCCCCGCTGTCCGCTTTCCGGGCGTTTTGGCGCGCCGTTCGAGCATATTCACCACGAGCAGCACCACCGCAGAAATCGCCAGATTGACCATGACCCACCGGAACGCCTGTTCGTCCTGATTGGTCTGCCAGAGCTGGTAGACCGTCGTGGAGATCGTTGCGGTTCTTCCGGGCGTGTAGCCTGCAATCATGCTCGTCGCGCCGTACTCGCCGAGCGCGCGCGCAAAGGCGAGGACCGTACCGGCCAGAATTCCCTGCCGGCAGTACGGCATCCGGATGCGCCAGAAAATGTAGGTGTTGGACAAGCCGAGCGTCTGGCCCGACCAGGCAAGCGTGTTGTCAAACGACTCGAACGCGCCGCGCGCGGTGCGGTACATCAGCGGGAAGCCGACGACGACCGTGGCAAAAATGGCCGACCACCAGGTCATGACCAGCTTGATACCAAACGTCTCCAGCACCCATGCGCCGATGATGCGCTTCGGGCCGAGCACGCGCAGCAGCAGATAGCCGATGACCGTCGGCGGCAGCACCAGCGGCAGCGTCAGCACGACGTCCAGAATACCCTTGACCAGTCTCGGCGCTTTGGCGATATAATACGCCGCCAAAATGCCGAGAAAAAAGATAAAAACGGTAGAGATCGCCGCGATGCGCAGCGAATTGATGAGTGGGAACCAGTCCATGGCAGCCTCCCTTTGAATCCTGCAAAACCGGGCGAACGGTCGTTCGCCCGGTTTTTCCATTGTGATTACTGCATCGAGCTGAAGCCGACCGCCTCAAAGACGGCAGTGGCCTTGTCGCCGGTCAGGTAGTCCAGGAAGGCCTGGGCCGCATCCTGATTGCTCGTGATGTTCAGCACGGCAGCCGGGTAGATGACCTGACCGCACATCTCGGCGGTGGCGGTGTCAACCACCGTCAGTCCGGCAGAGAAGGCGTCGGTCGCGTAGATGATGCCGCAGTCCACGGTGGCCTCGGAGACCTGCGAGGTGACTTCCTTGACGTTTCCGCCGTAGGTCAGGCAGCCGGCAGATGCCAGCTCCGCCTCGTCGAGTGCAAAGTAAGTGAAGATCTTCTGGGTGTACTGGCCGACCGGAACATCGGAGTTGCCCATCGCGAGCAGAATCGAGCCCGCCTGCAGACCGGCGATCAGATCGTCATAGGAGTTGATCCCGGCCGGGTTGCCGTCCGGAACGGCAAGCGCAACCTTGTTTTCCAGCAGGTTGATGCGGGTCTCGGAGAGGACGAAGTCGAGCCCGTCGGTGTTGACGGACGGATCGGCGGTGATGTCAAGCTGGTTCATCTGTTTCGGCGCAGCGGAAATGAACACGTCGCAGTCCGCACCCTCTTCGATCTGGGTCTTGAGCTTGCCGGAGGAATCGAAGTTGAAGACGAGCGTGACATTCGGGTTGGCAGCCTCGTAGAGGCCCTTGATCTCAGTCAGCGTCTCGGTCAGCGAGGCGGCGGCAAACACGATCAGCTCCACGGACTCGACCGGCTCTGCGGTCGTGGTGTCGGCCGGCGCATCGTTCGTCTGGGCATCGTCGGCCGCGGTCGTGTCGTCAGTGGCCGTGTCTTCGGTGGTGTCGACCACGGTGGTGGTCGTGTCGGCGGTGTCTGTTGTGGTGCCTGTTGTGGTATCGGTCGCGGTGTCGTCGCTGCCGGCGCAGGCGACAAGCGAGAAGACCATGGCGAGCGCCAGCAGCAGGGCAAGCAGTTTACGGGTGGTTTTCTTGCTCATTGGGGAGTCTCTCCTTTTTTTTCAGCGATCAGTCCCCAAACAGAAAACAAATACCCTGTTTGAAGGGTTCAAACAGGGCACTTCATCCGCGCAACCGCGAACTGCTTCGCAGTCCACGCACTGTTTCCTTCTCAAATACGGAGAAGCTGCGCCGTTTCCGGCATCAGCCCGGGAGCATACGCTCCGGCCGGCACACCATCGAAAAACCATTAGGCACACCGGCTTCGGAAACTGTTCACTTTGTATGCATTATACCATGCCGCCCGAAGCATGTCAAGAAACGGCCTGTTATGGAAAAACGCACCGCGCCCCTTCCTTCACGCATCCCGCTCTCAGCTTTGTCATTGCGAGGCGCATAGCGCCGTGGCAATCCGTCTCCCCTCATCCACCACCGCACCACCACTCGCGCCGGTAGGGGCGACCGTACTTGCACAGCGCCAATCTGGCTCCCTCTGACGAGGGAGCTGTCAGCCGTCAGGCTGACTGAGGGAGAGAAAAGCCGATTGAAGCACAGCGCCACCAACCGTGCCGGTAGGGGCGATCTGCGATCGCCCGCCTGCTCCCGATCCCGCACCGCGCCCC
>CAZUKJ010000216.1:0-2414 GCA_964620855.1 uncultured Oscillospiraceae bacterium | reverse complement strand
ACGACCCAGTTGTAGAGCGGGCGGTGCGCTTCATATTCGAGCGAGCACAGCGAATGTGTCACGCCCTCGAGCGCGTCCTGAATCGGGTGCGCAAAGTCATACATCGGATAGATGCACCACTTGCTGCCCTGACGGTGATGCTCCACATGACGGATGCGGTAGAGCGCCGGGTCGCGCAGGTTGAAGTTGCCGGAGGCAAGGTCAATCTTTGCGCGCAGCGTCATTGCGCCATCGGGGAATTCTCCGTTTTTCATACGCTCAAACAGTTCGAGCGATTCTTCGATCGGACGGTCACGGAACGGAGACTGCGCGGGGGTATTGACGTCGCCGCGCATGGTCTTGAGCTGCTCGGGCGAGAGCTCACAGACATAGGCGAGGCCTTTCTTGATCAGCTCGACGGCATATTCATACGTCTGCTCAAAATAATCCGAGCCGTAATAGAAACGGTCACCCCAGTCGAAGCCAAGCCAATGGATGTCGTCCTGAATGGCGTCGACATACTCGGTGTCTTCCTTGGCCGGGTTGGTATCGTCCATGCGCAGATTGCACAGGCCGCCGTATTTTTCCGCTGAACCAAAGTCGATCATCAGCGCTTTGCAATGGCCGATGTGCAGGTAGCCGTTCGGCTCGGGCGGGAAGCGGGTGTGCACCTGCATACCCTCAAACTGACCGCCCGGAGCGGTATCTTCCTCGATGAAGGCGTGGATAAAATTGCGGGAGACTTCTTCGGACATGTTGTCACCTACTTAAGCATAATTTTACAGTTGAACAATTATAAACGATTTTTCGCCGTTTATCAATCCGGCAGAAAAAATATGTGAAGAAAAAAGAAAAATACCTTGCTATGGCAGGGGGAAACAACAGGTTGCGCAGATTCTGCGGCAGGGAAACGTCGGGGTGATAGGTGGATTGTGCCCGGGCTGCGCGCCGGTTTTATATGGTGGCAGTGTGTGGGCAGCGATCGGTGTTGGGCACAGCATGCCGCGAAGAGACGGGATCTGTAAAAAAATATGTAGGTAAAAAAGCCAAAAAATCAAATTTGCCCTATGCAAGACGGCTTTCATCATATAAAATAGGGTACGATAATGTTATGAATAAAGGAGTAGATCCCAATGGCACAGCCTAAGTATAAACGTGTTCTGCTCAAGATCAGCGGGGAAGCCCTTGCGGGCGGACAGTCCCGCGGACTTGATTTTGATATGATCGGCAGCGTCTGCGACGTACTCAAGAAGTGCGTTGAAGCCGGTGTGGAGATCGGTATCGTGGTTGGCGGAGGCAACTTCTGGCGCGGCGTCAAAGACGGCGGCGACCGGATGGAGCGCACCCGCGCCGACCACATGGGCATGCTTGCGACCGTCATCAATGCGCTGGCTGTAGCAGACAGCCTGGAGCAGCGCGGTGTGGAAGTCCGCGTGCAGACCGCCATCGAGATGGAGCGCATTGCCGAGCCGTATATCCGCGGCCGCGCCGTGCGTCATCTGGAAAAAGGCCGCGTCGTCATTTTCGGCTGCGGCACGGGTAATCCGTTCTTCTCCACCGACACCGGCGCAGTTCTGCGTGCGGCGGAGATCGACGCGGACATCATTCTTTTGGCGAAGAATATCGACGGTGTGTACGATGCCGACCCGGCCAAGGTGCCCACTGCGAAGAAGTTTGACGCAATTACGTATGACGAGGTTTTGGCCAAGCACCTTCAGGTCATGGATACGACAGCGACGTCGCTGTCTATGGATAACCAGATCCCGATCATGCTCTTTGCCCTTCAGGACCCGGAGAATATCTACCGTGCGGTCATGGGCGAGCAGATCGGTACAATCGTGAAAGGGGATTAACAACAATGGGAGATTACAAGGAATATACCGGAAGAATGGATAAAACGGTTGACGTGATGGCGAGTCAGTTTGCCTCCGTCCGTGCCGGCCGCGCGAATGCCGCGGTTCTTGACCAGGTTTCCGTGGAATACTACGGCGTTCCGACGCCCATCGCTCAGGTTGCGGCGATCAGCTCTCCGGACCCGCGTACGCTGGTCATCCAGCCGTGGGATTCGAGCCTGCTCAAGCTGATCGAGAAGGCCATTCAGATCTCGGATATCGGCATCAATCCGCAGAACGACGGCCGCGTGATCCGCATGGTGTTCCCGCAGCTGACCGAGGAGCGCCGCAAGGAGCTGACCAAGCAGGTCAAAAAGTACGCCGAAGACGGCAAGGTTGCCATCCGAAACATCCGCCGCGATGCCATGGATGCGTTCAAGAAGAAGCAGAAATCCGGCGAGCTGACCGAGGATGATCAGAAGAAGGCCGAGAAAGAGATGCAGACTCTGACCGACCAGTACTGCGCAAAGATCGATGATCTGTGTGCGAAAAAAGAAAAGGAACTGATGGCGATCTGATATGGCGCTGTTTCAGAAGAAAACC
>CAZUKJ010000215.1:0-2522 GCA_964620855.1 uncultured Oscillospiraceae bacterium | reverse complement strand
TTTTGCGCCATCTTCACACCCCTGGAGCCGACACACGTTTTCGGTATACCATGATCATCCCACGCCGAGCAAAAAACCGCCTGCTCTGATTCACCCATTCCCTGCGGAGTGCATAGAATGGCAAAAACGAGAAAGGCGGCGGAGCGATGCCCTTTTTATTTTTGAGCCCGTCCACACAGGACTGGAATCTCTATGTCACCGGCGGCAGCGAGGAATACTGGATGAACCTGCTGGCCGACGAGATGACGCCGTACCTGCGCGCCTCAGGCGTAAACGTCACGCGCAACAATCCCGCCGGGACAGCTCTTACGGCCATCCGGCAGTCAAACGCCGGCAGCTACGACTTCCACCTTGCGCTGCACTCGAACGCCGCGCCGGAAGGCGCTTACGGCTCCCAGCGCGGCTCGATCACCTACTATTTCCCCGGCAGCGCCGATGGCGAGCGCATGGCCAACCTCATTGTTGACAACCTGCGCCCGATCTACCCCCTGCCCGACCGTGTCCGTGCCGAGCCGACCACGGCGATTGGGGAGCTGCGCCGGACGCGCGCGCCGTCGGCGTTTGTCGAGCTGGCGTACCACGACAATGTTGCCGACGCCGACTGGATCACCGGCAATCTGCCCGCCATCGCCCGTGCGCTCGCGCTCTCGGTGACGGAATACTTCGGTCTGCCGTTTCTTTTGCCCGGCGAGACCCGGCCCGCAACGGTGCGTCTGCAGTCCGGCACGCTGAATCTTCGCACAGCGCCGGTCTCCGATGCCCCGGTAATCTTGCGGATGCCCAACGGTGCATCCGTCACCATCCTCAACGAGTACAACGGCTGGTACGTCGTCGACTATCACGGCACGCTCGGCTTTGCACGCAGCGAATTTCTCTCATGAGCGCGGAATGAGCCTGTTGTCAACATAGCCCTCGGCCCAGCCGATCGTCTTGCCGCAGATCGGGCAGACCTCCCACGGCATCAGGGCCTCGCGGACGCTGCCGCAGTTCAGGCAGCGCCAGACAACCGGCTGCTCTTTTTTGTAGAGCGTGCCGGTTTTGAGCTGCTGATGCGCCGAAGAAAAGACATTGTGGTGCAGCCCCTCGACGACTGCGATCATCTTCCACAGCTGCGCCACATCGTGAAACCCTTCCTCGGCGGCGATTTTCGCAAACTGCGGGTAGGCCGTCTGATGCTCGTCAAGCTCTCCGTCGGCTGCAAAGCGCAAATTCTGCTCCGTGTTGCCGATGGAGAACGGATAGCCCGCCTCGAGGTCAATATTGGCGATCTCGATGCCGCCGTATTTGGTCAGCCGCTCTAAAAACTCCTTTGCGTGGGCGCGCTCGTTGTCAGCCGTCTGCTCAAAGATGCGCGCAAGGTACTCCTGCCCCTCAACTCTCGCCTGCTCGGCGTAGAGGCTGTAGCGGTTTCGCGCCTGCGACTCTCCGGCGAAGCTCCGGGCGAGGTTGCGCGCGGTCTGTGTCTGCAAAAAGTCCATTGCATTTCCCTCCTTGTTGGATACTGACAGTATCGTCACAATCCGGGTGTCTTATACGAGAAGCACCCGCCAATCGGCGGGTGGCTGTAAAACACAGAAAACGCTCGGAGAAAATCGCGTTTCTCCGAGCGTAAAGCATGTTCTATGGTCGTTGGTCAAAGCTGTTTCAGAGCATCCACCAGTGCAGAAAAATCGCCCTGCGGACCGGTATAGGGCGCATCCTCGCGGTCGATGCGGCAGTCGGTGATCAGGTAGGTGTCCATGCCGGCCTGCGCGCCCGCGAGCATGTCCTCGCGCGTGTCGTTGCCGATCATCAGGCACTCGTCCGGCTTCAGACCGTGCCGCGTCAGAATCTCGTGGTAATATGCCGGATCCGGCTTACAGCGCGAGGAGTTTTCATAGGTCGTGACAAAGTCGAAGTCCTCCGGGCGCAGCCCAACCCAGCTCAGGCGCGCGCGCACCGCGACCAACGGGAAGATCGGATTGGTCGCCAGAATGACGCACCCGGCCTTCTCCCGCGCCAGACGCACCGCCTCCTGTGCCAGCAGATTTTCGCCGGTGAAGCGTTTGGCCTGATGGAATGTCTCGCTGTAGAAGCGGTCAAATGCCGGGATGTGGTCGTACACCTGCTCGCCGAACACGCCGGAAAAGACCTCCCAGAAGCGCGCCTCGTTGGTTTTCGTGCCGTCGTTGCTCACCATCGCGGCGACTCCCTGCCACATAGCCTTGACAAGTGCCTCCGGCTTATAGCCGAGCGGGGCGACCTCGCGCGCGAGCAGCGTCAGATAACCCTTCGTGAATTCTTCCAGATCCATTGGCAGCAGCGTGCCGTCGAGATCAAACAAAATCGCCTTGTACATCGCGTTGGTCCTTCCTGTATGGTTTGCCACGATCATACACGATTTTTTCATATTTGTCCATGAACAAATTGTAAAGGATGTCACTCCTTGCCCCCACGCGCCAATTTTACACGGCCCAATCTCCCAAATCTGTCATTGCGAGGAGCGAAGCGACGCGGCAATCCGTATTCCTTTCTCCCACCGC
>CAZUKJ010000214.1:0-2524 GCA_964620855.1 uncultured Oscillospiraceae bacterium | reverse complement strand
CGCGCGGCACCGGCAAAACCTCCAGCGCAAAGATTCTGGCGAAGGCGGTCAACTGCGAGCATCCGCAAGATGGCAACCCCTGCAACTGCTGCAGCGCCTGCCGCAGCATCGACGCAGGCACCTGCGTCGACGTGCTCGAAATCGACGCCGCGTCCAACAACGGCGTCGACAATGTCCGCGCCCTGCGCGACGAGGCTGTCTATACCCCGGCGGAAGTCAAACGCCGCGTGTATATCATCGACGAGGTCCACATGCTCTCCGGTGCGGCGTTCAACGCCCTTCTGAAGATCATGGAAGAGCCTCCGGCCCACCTTCTGTTTATTCTGGCCACCACGGAGCTGCACAAAGTCCCGGCCACCGTCCTGTCCCGCTGCCAGCGGTTTTCCTTCCGCAGGCTGACGCAGGAGGACATTGCCGCGCGGCTGAACTTTGTGGCCTATGAAGAGGAAATTGACATCGATGCCGACGCGATCCGGCTGCTCGCCCGTCTTGGTGACGGCGCGCTGCGCGATGCGCTCAGTCTGCTCGACCAGTGCGCCGCAGCGACCGAAGGCTCGATTACGGCCGAGTCCGTCTCGAATGTGCTCGGTCTTGCCGGCCAGCGCCGCACGGCGGAGCTGCTGGGCCACATCGCTTCTCACGATACTGCGGCCGCGCTGGAGCTGTTTTCCTCGCTCTACGCCGGCGGCAAGGACATCAGCGCAATGGCCGACGAGCTGACCACGCTCGCCCGCGATCTGCTGATCCTGAAAACCGCACCGAACAGCGGCCAATCCATGCTCTCCGGCATTGCGACCGGCCGCGAAACGCAGTCGCTGCTCGAACAGTTTTCCGGCGCAGAACTGCTGCGGATCGTCTCGCTGCTCGCGCAGACGACCGGCGGCTTCTCCCGCAGCGCCAACCGGCGGCTCGATTTTGAGCTGTGCCTGATGCAGCTGTGTTCGCCGCAGCTGTCCGACGACGCCGCATCGCTCTCCGCCCGTCTGGGCCGCGTGGAAGATGCACTGGCCGGCGGCGCAGCGCTCCGCGTCCCTGCACGCAAGGCCGTCCCGGCTGCTGCGGATGACGATCCCCCGCCGTGGGACGACACCGACGCACCGCCCGAGCCGGTCGATGCGCCCGCAGCGAAGCCCGCGCCAAAGATGCCATCGGCGCCCGATGGGTTCTGGACCGACCTTGTGGCCAAGGTCAAATCAGAAGCCGGACCTGAGTTCGCCTTTTTCGCCGGTTCGCTCTCAGGCGCACTGCAGGGCGATGTGCTGGTTCTGACCGCCTCGTCCGACATGATGAAGACACAGCTCGAGCGCAACAAGCTGCCCGATCTGTTCCGCGAAAAAGCGGCGATCCTGCTCGGCCGTCCGGTGCGCGTCCAGCTTGCAACAAAGTCCTCCGGCGTCAGCGCCGGTGACCGGTATGACGAGCTGCTTGCCCTCGGCAGAGAGCTCGGCGATATCGTTGAAATTCGTTGATTGAAATAAGATTGAGATACAGGAGGAATTTTCAATGGCAAAAAGCGCATTCCGCGGCGGCCCGATGGGCGGCGGCAACATGAACATGAATATGATGAAGCAGGCGCAGAAGATGCAGCAGGAGATGCTGCGCATGCAGGAAGAGATGGAGACCAAGACCTTCACGGCCACCGCAGGCGGCGGCGTGGTCGAGGCGACCGTCAACGGCAAGCACGAACTCAAGAACCTCGTCATCGATCCCGAAGCAGTCGATCCGGACGACGTTGAGATGCTGCAGGATCTGATCATCGCCGCGGTCAACGAGGCGATGCGCACGGCCGAGGCTGACACTGCGGCCTCCATGAGCAAGCTGACCGGCGGCCTGAATCTGGGCGGCCTGCTGTAATGAACGCCTTCCCTGCCGCGCTGGAGCGGCTGGCGGAACAGTTCGCCCGACTGCCGGGCATCGGCAGCAAGACGGCACAGCGTCTGGCGTTTTATGTGCTTGGGCTGTCCGAGCAGGAAGCGCAGGCGTTTGCCGACGCGATCGTCGATGCCAAGAAAACGGTCAAAACCTGCCCCGTGTGCCAGAACCTGACCGATCAGGAGCTCTGCCCGATCTGCTCGGATGCGCGCCGCGATGCGTCGACAATCTGCGTTGTCGCTGAGCCGCGCGACCTGATTGCCATGGAGCGCGCAAGAGAGTACAAGGGCGTCTACCATGTCCTGCACGGCGTCATCTCCCCGCTCAACCAGACCGGCCCGGATGATCTCCGTATCCGAGAGCTGCTTTCGCGCGTTGCCGCAGGCGGCGTGCGCGAGATCATCATGGCCACCAACCCCGACACCGAGGGCGAGGCCACGGCGATGTACCTGTCGCGGCTGCTCCGCCCGTTCGAGGTCAAGATCACGCGTCTGGCCTACGGCATCCCGGTCGGCAGTCAGCTCGAATACGCCGACGAGATCACGCTTCTGCGCGCCCTCGAAGGCCGTCAGGAATTGTAACGCGCAAAGGATTCCTCCGCATGGATGCTCCATGCGGAGGTTTTTTGTTCTGCGCAGAAAAAAGGCCTGCC
>CAZUKJ010000213.1:340-2546 GCA_964620855.1 uncultured Oscillospiraceae bacterium | reverse complement strand
GTGTCGACCATGTCGTCGAAGATGATGCACTCGCGGCCGGCGACGTCACCGATGACGTTCATGACTTCGCAGGAGTTGGCCTTCTGACGGCGCTTGTCGACAATGGCGAGGCTCATGCCGAGCTTCTGGGCGAAGGTACGGGCGCGGGCGACGGAGCCGACGTCCGGAGAGACGACGACCATCTCGCTGCGCTGCTCCGGCGTGAACTTCTTGGCGTAGTACTTGACGAAGACCGGGTTGCCCAGCAGATTATCGACCGGGATGTCGAAGAAGCCCTGAATCTGAGAGGCGTGCAGGTCCATCGTCAGAACGCGGTCGGCGCCTGCGGCGGTGATAAGGTTGGCGACAAGCTTGGCAGAGATCGGATCGCGGGCCTTGGCTTTGCGGTCCTGTCTGGCATAGCCATAGTACGGGATGACGGCGGTGATACGGCCGGCGGAGGCGCGCTTGAACGCATCGATCATGACGAGCAGCTCCATCAGATTGTCGTTGACGGGCTTGCAGGTGGACTGGACGACGAAGACGTCCGCGCCGCGGACGGTTTCATTGATAGAGACGGAGACCTCACCGTCGGCAAACTCGGTTACGGCGCTGTTGCCAAGCTTAATACCGAGCTCCTTGCAGACGCCATGCGCGAACGAGGGATTTGCGTTGGCGGTGAAGACCTTGACTTCCTTACCATGTGCAATCATGCTTGTTACCTCTCTTTTGCATATGTATGTTATGAAATGAGTGCGGCGGCTATACCTGCCGCGGAAAACACGCTATGCATCCAGTATAACAAATCAGGGGATATTTGTATAGGCGGCAGATCAAAAAAAGTGTCCAAAAAAGTTGTCCTGTCGTGCGAAGATCGCCGACAGGACAACGGTCAGTTGACATTTTCAGAGGAATAGATTTCCGAGGAGAGCGCATCGGACAGCTCGAGCAGCATGGTGTCGAAGCCGCCGTAGCTGACGGCCGGTGTGCGAAGAGCCGGGCGGTCCTCGGCGGTGGAGAACGACAAGATGGCCGTCGTGCCGCTGTCGGGACGGGAGTTGAGCATCAGCGTGCCGCCGTGCAGACCGGCGATCCAGCGGGCAATCGGAAGGCCGAGGCCGACACCGTCGCGCGGATCAAAGCCGACCGGCTCGGCAAACTTATGAAAGGCCGCCGACAGCTTGGCCGCATCCATGCCCTCGCCGTTGTCGGAGATGATCAGCCGCGAGTGCGTGCCGCCGCGCTCAAAGCGCATGCGGATCGTGCCGCCCTTGGGCGTATACTTGAGCGAGTTGGAGATCAGATTGAGTACGGCGCGCTCGAGCCGCTTGGCGTCGATTGTGCCGAAGAAGTTGCCCGCCGGACAGTCGAAAGAAAACGAGACGCCGGCCGCAGCACAGTGGGCCCCGATCCGCTCTGCCATCTCGCGCAGATATCCAAGCAGCTCGATGCGCTCAAAGCGCATTGCGAGAGAGCCGGACTGCAGCGAGGCGGCGTCGGTCAGGTTTCCGACGGTGCGCAGCAGCTGGTAAGAGAGCTTGTTGAGAATGCTGACATGCTGATTGATCAGCGGATCTTCAAATTCCTCCAGGTAGGGGAAGAGGTTGTTGCCTGTGGCGATCAGCGTGGAGACCGGGTGGCGCAGCGTGTGCGCCGCATTGGAAAACGCATCAAGCCGAACGGGCACGTCGTCTTCCGTATCCGGCGTCAGCAGGAACAGGTCGCCGCCGTCGATGCGCTGCACAAGCGCCTGACAGGACCGGCCGCCCGCCGTGATTGGCAGAGACAGGGCACTTGAGCCGTCAAATGCGGCATACTGCGCGGCTTCCTCACCGAGCACTGCGGCGACAGGACGGTCGATGAGGATGGGGAACTTCAGCGCACCGGGATTGGCATAGCGAATCACGGAGTCGCAAACAAAAAACGCCGGCTGTGTTACACAGCTGAGCACCTGCTTGAGTTCAGTAGAGATGTATTCCATACGCGCCTCCTTCTATCAGTATGCGCAGAAAATCCAACGCGCACGATCACCAAATCGTACCTTTTCATGATAGGAAAAAAAGAGGGAATATGCAAGGATTTTTTCGGGAAATGAAAGTTTTGGAGGAAAGATGACTTCACATTGCGCGCAAACAGGAGTATAATAACCGTAACTGCGCCGTGTGCGTGAGAACACAGAGAAGAAGTAAAGGAGCTGCGTTTTATGAGCGTGAAAATCGGTATCAAC
>CAZUKJ010000213.1:0-330 GCA_964620855.1 uncultured Oscillospiraceae bacterium | reverse complement strand
TTGGCCGTATTGGCCGTCTGGCGGTTCGCGAGGCTGCCCTGCGTGATGACGTGGAGATCGTTGCGATCAATAACACCGTCTCCCCGGACTATATGGCTTACAAACTGAAATATGACACCTGCCACGGCCGCTTTCCCGGCACGGTCGAGTACGACGACGAGGGCATCATTGTCAACGGCAAGAAGATCCTGGCCTTCTGCGAGAAGGATCCGGCAGACATTCCGTGGGACAAGGCCGGTGCGGAATATATCATCGAGTCCACCGGTAAGTTCACCACCGCCGAGAAGTGTGAAGGCCATTTCAAGAGCGCCTGCGTAAAGAAGGTCGTCA
>CAZUKJ010000212.1:0-2575 GCA_964620855.1 uncultured Oscillospiraceae bacterium | reverse complement strand
CAGCTTAATAAACACATCATAACTGGGTTTCTGTCCCTCGTTTTCGATGCGGTATTCCGGAGATTGACCCAACTGCATCGAATCGGTACACTCATAGCAGCCCCTCCTTCTTTCGTTTTTTTCATTATAACAGAAACATCCGGCCAAGCCCAACGATTCTATGTGACCAAGTCACAGAATATCTCTCATTTTGGGGTATAATAACATCAAGAAAAACAAAAACAAGGAGGCCAACAACATGTCTGCTGTGATCATCAATAAAAACAATTTCAACGAAGAAGTTCTGAATTCCGACAAGCCCGTTCTGGTTGATTTCTGGGCGCCGTGGTGCGGCCCGTGCCGTCAGGTATCTCCGCTGATCGATCAGATCGCCGACGAGCGTGATGACATCAAAGTGTGCAAAGTCAATGTCGACGAAGAGTCCGAACTGGCCGAACAGTTTCGTATTATGAGCATCCCGGCGCTGCTCGTGTTCAAAGACGGTGAAATCGTGAACCAGTCTGTCGGCGCGCGTCCCAAGAGTCAGATCCTTGCCATGCTCTGATTCTCCACATAGTAAAATGGAGACACTGCCATAGGCAGCGTCTCCGTTTCTTTTAGTCTTCCTGCAGTGCTTCAAGTCTTGCGCTGTCAACGATTTCAATCGAACCGCGGTTGAGCTTCACGAAGCCTTCGCTCTGAAAATAACGCAGCATCCGCGTGACCACCTCGCGCGCTGTTCCCATGTGATTTGCAATCTTCTCGTGCGTGATCTTCAATTCCATCGCACCGTCCACACGGCTCTCTTCGAGCAGAAACGACGCCAGCCGTTTATCGAAGCTTTTCCACATGATCTGCTCCATCAGCCACATCAGCTCAGAAAAGTGCGAGCTCATCAGGTTGTTTGCGTAGTTGGCAACCGCCGCGGATTCCTCCATCAGGTTCTTAAACAGACAGGCGGGGATGCTCCAGAACTCGCTGTCCTTCTCTGCCTCGATCATCACATGAAACTGCATATCCGGCATCACACACGAGGCACTGAGCAGGCAGACGTCATAATCAAAGAACCGACTGATTGTGATCTCTCTGCCGTCATCCGAGACGATAAATGTCCGGAGCTGGCCGGAGCGGATCAGCAAAAGGCCCAGGCACTCCGCACTGCCGTCATGGATATACGTTCCCTTTTTCACTTTTCGGTACTCAATCACCTCTGCCACGCGTTCCTGCTGCTGCGGCGTGAGCTTGTCCCAAATCGGAAAATAACCGGTAAAGTCCATTGCAACGACCCCCTTCATTGCATCTAGTATATGACCTGACCCGCCCAATGTCAAATCGGCAAAAAAGTAAAAAGTGCGCCGAAGCGCACTTTTGGTGTCAGGATGGTTGGGCTGTTTTCTTTCTGGCACGCCGAAAAATCGGGATGTAGTACACCGCAATCAGAAGCAGCGCAAGCGCCGCAATCACCGCGACATAGACAAACCAATGCCAAAGCTCCGTGAAAACAACGTCGATCGGAGGCTCGTAGGTAAACAGAAAGTTGGTGGTGTTCTCCACATAAACGACCTTCCCGTTTTGATACACCGGCGTTGCAAACATAGAGTTCAGGTAGAACGATATAAATGCCATCACACCCAACATCCCAACCGTTGTCCAGTAATGCTTCGGCCGCAGATCGACCTGATCCGACATCAGGATGTACGCACCGAGCAGGATAAGCATAACATGATAGAGGAAATACTGATACGCCAGCGGGTGCGTAAACGCCTGCGAGATGTCAATACTCGAAGGAAAAATTGACGGCAGCGCCAGCGCAAACGCTGCGCCGATCGCGCACGAGGGATACATGAATGCCAGCACCATATCACGGAATTTCGAGGGCTTGGCAAACCGCACATAGAAAATCAGAATAATCTGGAGCGAGCACAGATGAAACGGCAGGTGTTCCAATTCCAGATACGGAAACATCATCGAGCCATCTGCTGTCGGGATAAGCCGAATACTGCTGAACACCTTGATCAATTCTGAGAGCACCGCACCAACGCAGGCCAGATTTAAAACCGACCGCAGCGAAGGCTTGTGTTTGTTCAGCAAAAGCAGACCGCCGCCGATCAAAACGGCACAAATTGCCAGCCAGATATAATGATTTGTGGTAAACATGATACACCTCAGGCCCTGTTTTTTATTATTTAAACAGTTCTATTATGATGTGTTTCTTGCCGTTTGTCAATAAATCCCATTATCATGTGTCATTAACCAGCAATAATGGGGCCATGACCGGTTGGTCATGGCCCCATACTGCTTATTATTGGTTCAGATTAATAGTTCTCTGCGCGGACTTCGAAGAATGCCTGCGGATGCGCGCAAACCGGGCAGACATCCGGAGCCTTGACGCCCAAAACCATATGGCCGCAGTTACGGCACTCCCACAGCGTCACGCCGCTCTTTTCAAAGACTTCCTTGGCCTCGACATTGTGCAGCAGTTTGCGGTAACGTTCCTCATGGTGCTTCTCAACGGCAGCGACGCCGCGGAACTGCTCGGCCAGCTCGTGGAAGCCTTCCTCGTCCGCCTCTTTTGCCATGCGGTCGTACATATCGG
>CAZUKJ010000211.1:0-2609 GCA_964620855.1 uncultured Oscillospiraceae bacterium | reverse complement strand
GCAGAAGGTACATATCGAATACGGCCTTGTTGACTACGTTCCCGTGGATGAACAGTTTAAAACGGAACAGGCATGACCGAAATCATACCTGTTCCAAGAAATTCATAGATTACTGTTTTACGACCGCCGAGCATTTCAGGCTGGGTATCTTTATAGATCGAAAGAAGGATTCATAAAATAGACATTCTTCTGATTCAATCGTTCTCTCAGGGTTTGAATGGCTTCGCCAAATCGCTGAAAATGCACAATCTCGCGCTCACGGAGGAATTTGATCACATCGTTGACTTCCGGATCGTCGGACAGGCGCAGGATGTTATCATAGGTGACCCGGGCTTTTTGTTCCGCTGCGAGATCTTCCGTCAGATCCGCCATCGGATCACCCTTAACCTCGAGCGTTGCGGCAGACCATGGAGAACCGGATGCTGAAGTCGGATACACACCGGTTGTGTGATCCACAAAATACGGGGCGAACGAGCTGTCTTCAATCTGCGAATCGGAAAGATTCCGCGTCAGTTGATGCACAATCGCGCCGATCATTTCCAGATGACCAAGTTCTTCCGTTCCAATGTCGGTCAGGAGCGCTTTTAATTCGGGGTAGGGCATGGAGTAACGCTGGCTGAGATATCGCAATGAAGCGCCGAGCTCGCCGTCCGGGCCGCCGTACTGCGAAATGATGATCGAAGCCAGCTTCGGATTCGGATGGCTGATCCTGACCGGATACTGCAGCTTTTTCTGATATTCAAACATCGCTTACCCCTCCATTTCCCGCTGGTATTCCCAAGGCCACGGCGCGTCAATCCAGTCGTAGCATCCGCCACGGCCTGACTGGCTCTGTGTCATTGGGCCATACCTCCGCTGGTATTCCTTTACCCCGTTCTGATAAAGGTCGGAATAGGCCACAAACAGTTCCAGTGCCTCCTTATCATTCGGATGCGTATCCAGATACAGCCCCAACTCTTCAAGTGCAAAATCCAGCGCCTGAAGTTCATGAAGCGGGGTATTGGATTTCTCGCTGGTGTTGACCATGCCCATAAACGGCAGATCGAGGCCGGGAAATAACGTGCCGCGAATCAGCCCGAATTTGGGCTCGTATCGCTTCGAACCGGTTCTTTGAAACGGAACATACGGATTGGCCAGCGGCGCCAGCTCCGGAAGAATACCGGTCGAATCCTCGGTCAGCTGTGACTGTGCGGTTTTCAAACGCTGATTCATATTATCCTTCAAATGGAGACCTCCTCTCGACGAGTGCATACTGCACTCGTCTTGCTTCAGTCTATGATGACAGGATGTGGGCAGTTCCTGTGTGGTTCTTTCTTTTTTTTCGGAAGTGTGGTATGATGATGCTGCGGAATTTCTGCACAGTTCGTCCCATAGGCTATATGGGGTGATCACAATGAAACTGATTCGACAGTACTATCTTCCGATTCTTCTTTTTGCCGCGGTGTTATTTTCCGGGGCTGTGCAGTGGTATCGGCATACGTCGGTCGAGGCCTCCGCGCTGCTTGACTCCGGCGCACCTACGATTATTGTCGATGCAGGACATGGTGGGGAAGACGGCGGAGCATCCACTTCAGACGGAATTCCTGAAAGTCAAATCAATCTGCAGATCGCACACCGGCTCAATGCCATGCTCTGGCTGGTTGGCTACGATACCATTATGGTACGCACGCAGGATGTATCCATTTACTCTGACGGCGCACAGACGATCGCGCAGAAAAAAATCTCCGACCTGAAAAATCGCGTTTCATTGGTCGAACAGACGGAAAATGCAATTCTTGTCAGCATTCACCAAAATACTTATCCCGAAAAAAAATACACCGGAGCGCAGGTTTTCAGTGCACCGACAACGGGCAGCGATCGGCTTGCAGCGCTGGCGCAGGACCTTTTAACAATGCAAGTCGACACCTCCAACAACCGGAAATCCAAGCAGGTCTCACAATCAGTCTATCTGATGAATCAGATTTCCTGCCCGGCCATTCTGGCCGAATGTGGATTCCTCTCCAACGATCAGGAAGCAGAACGCCTCCAAACCAAAACCTGGCAGACCAAACTGGCTGCGGCACTTTGCTGCGCAGTAAACCAATTTACAGGAGAAACTTATGGCAGCAAAATCTAAAACCGTCTATTTCTGCACAAGCTGCGGAAACGAAACCATGAAATGGCAGGGGCAGTGTCCTGCCTGCGGTGCATGGAACACCATCGAAGAGTATGTGGAAAAGCCGGTAGGCGCCAAGCGTCCGTCCGGCGGATCACACACTGCCCGGACCCCCAAAACACTCAGTGAAGTGGAAAGCGGAAGCGACGTCCGCTTTTCCACCGGTATGGCAGAACTCGATCGCGTGCTGGGAGGCGGCGCTGTTGCAGGATCGCTGGTGCTCGTCGGCGGTGCACCGGGTATCGGCAAGTCTACGCTGCTTCTTCAGATCTGCAGTGAGCTTTGCAGCCGCCGAAACGTGTTATATGTATCCGGTGAAGAAAGTGAACGGCAGCTCAAGCTTCGCGCAGATCGGCTTGGCGTGCATACCGAGCAGTTGTTCGTCCTCTCCGAAACGAGTCTCAATGAAATTACAGAGGCTGTCCGAACCACAAACCCGGATATTCTGATCGTT
>CAZUKJ010000210.1:0-2635 GCA_964620855.1 uncultured Oscillospiraceae bacterium | reverse complement strand
GTTGCTGGATCTGAGCATGCAGTCGTATTTTATGGAATTGATGCCGCTGCCGATATTTTTGTCGGTGCTGGAGCATGAGCAGATGGAGACCTTTATCCACCCGGCGCTGTTTGAGATGCAGCGCTACGACACCGAGCACGGTACGGAATACTACGAGACAATGCGTGCGTTCAGCATGACCATGCACAACAAAGACCGTACGGCGGCTATGCTGAATATCCACCGCAACACGCTGCTGTATCGCCTTGGCCGGATTTCGGAGCTGTTCGACCTGCCCTATGAGGAGGACCGCATCGCGCTCAATGTGCTCTGCAGCTACCTGATCCTGGAGCTGCGCGAGGTTGCCACGCCCGAGCAGGTGCAGGCGCTGATGGAGCGTGATCAGTATGCCGCCGCGGACGCAAAGCGGAAAAATGCAACAAAACACGGATAAACTTTCTGCCGTATCAAAGGTTTGTCACAAATAAAGATCCGCCGCAAAGCGGAGTCCGAATAAGAAAACATAGATTCCGGACCACAAGCATGTGCTTGTGGTCCGGAACTGTTTTCAGCCATTCCCGCCGGCGCTTTGCGGCAGTTCAAGGCGTTTTTTCGCCGTGCTACTGGATGTAACACAAGAAAAAACAACGAAGAAATGCCGCAAATGGCCAAGGGAAGGGGCTATGGTTTCTTATGAGGACGCAGCTAAGTTCCATCCCCGGACATGGAACCTGCAGCGGTTTTTCTGCTGAGAGCAATCCCTAACGGGACAAGGCTTCGGTGAATACTGCGCCTGTGTGTGCCGCAGCTCGCGGTATTTACTGCGCTCGTCTGCAACGAGTGCGGTGTGTGCGCCCTACGGAAGAATTTGGAGTTACGGAGTGCGGATGTCGAGATCATAGATGGTGACGTCGACACGGTAGGGATTGTACAGCTCGTTAACCAGCTCAATGGTGTCGTAAGGATAGACGGCATAGTACGAGCCGCCGTTCCACATTGTTGCATAGCCGGGCAGGGTGTTCGTTTCGATCTGCGTCGTGTCGCAGCGCAGGATCGCACCGGCACACCAGGCGAGATTGGCTGCGGACAGGTCGGTTGTAACGCTGCGCGTGACCACATCGATCAGATCGCCTGCTTTGAGCGCCAGCGACGGCGTGACCCACTGATCCATACATGTGGCGATAAAGTCTCTCTGTACGTTGACACGCTGAAGGTCGGCCAGCGCATAGCCCGAGCGGAAGCGAACAAGTCCCATCGCCTGCTCACCGTTGAGTGTCTGCAGGCCTTCGTCAAGATCAATCACGAGATCCTGCGCCGGGTCGTTGTAGTACATATCCACCGGCACGTCAAATTCCACGCCGCCCATCAGGTCGACGATCTCCACGAAGGCGTCGAGATCGACCAGCGCGTAGCCGTCCGGCCGGAAGCCGATGAGGTTCTGCACAGCGTCCATCAGTGCCTCCATGCCGTCCTCGCCGCTGCCGTAGACGCCGTAGGTACCGTTGATCTTGGGCACGGAGTACGAGTCGTTGACCAGCGTGTCGCGCGGGATCGAGAGCAGGCTGATCGAGCCGTCGGAGGTGTTGATTGTGCAGAGCATGATGGTGTCGGTGCGCGTGCCGCCGGCGTCGGTACCGGCGAGAAGAATCGTCGAGCAGCCGGTTTTGCGCGCGCCAAATACTTCGTCGGATTTCGGCTGCGCCGCGTCGGAAAACAGCAGGACACCCACTGCAACGGCGGCAAGCAGAACCAGCAGAAGGATCAAAATCAGGCAGGTTTTCAGAAACCGGTGCTTTTTCTTCTTTTTCTTCTTCGGCGGCTGCGGTGCGGGCTGCGGTTGGGGCTGTACATATGGCTGTGCGGCCGGCTGGACCTGCCGATTCGGACTCGGCGCAGTCTGCGCGGCAGCCTGCGTGCGGGACGCCGCGGTCTGCTGCGGTTCCGGCGGCAGCTGAGGGGCAGCGGCTTTTTCCGGGTCTTCATATCCGAATTCGCGCAAAAGAGCGTCAAGTCGATCGTAATCAAAAGGTTCGTTTGGCATTGGTGTTACCCCCTTGTTGGGATTATCCATATTGTACTGCCGATTCTCCGCGAAGTAAATAACGAAAATCTACAAAAAGATGGATATCTGGCAGATAGTGCTTGCATTATCCCGGGGATATGTTAAAATAGAAAAGCTGAATTTTACCCCATAAAAATTATTATGTAAGGAGTTGTTATTTTTGGAAAACCTTTTTTGGATTGGATTCCTCGGCGCTGCGATCGCTCTCGTGTTCGCTCTGCTCCAGAAGAACAAGGTCATGAAGGCTTCCGAAGGCGATGAGAAAATGGTCAAGATCGCTGCTGCGATCCGCCAGGGCGCCAACGCCTACCTCAAGCGTCAGTACACCACTGTTGCTAAGGTGTTTGCCATCGTCTTTGTCATCCTGCTGGTCATCGCGTTTGCGTCCAAGGGCGAGATGCTCTCCCGCGTCACCCCGTTCGCGTTCCTGACCGGTGGTTTGTGGTCGATGCTTGCCGGTCTCGTCGGCATGAAGATCGCCACCAACGCCAACGCGCGTACGGCGAACGCTGCGCATGAGAGCCTGAATAAGGGCCTGAACGTCGCGTTCTCCTCCGGCTCTGTTATGGGCTTCACCGTCGTCGGCCTCGGCCT
>CAZUKJ010000209.1:0-2655 GCA_964620855.1 uncultured Oscillospiraceae bacterium | reverse complement strand
GTGAGGGCGTGGAGGAGGACACCAATAAGCGCAACAAGAACGATTTTGTGCTCTGGTTTACCAAGTCCAAGTTTGAAGATCAGGCGTTGAAGTGGGATTCCCCGTGGGGCGTCGGTTACCCGGGCTGGCACATCGAGTGCTCATGCATCTCCATGAAGCACCTCGGTGAGTATCTTGATCTGCACTGCGGCGGCATTGACAATGCATTCCCGCACCACACCAACGAGATTGCACAGTCTGAGGCATATCTTGGCCACCCGTGGTGCAAATACTGGTTCCATGTGCATCATCTGAACACCAACAGTGGAAAAATGTCCAAGTCCAAAGGAGAGTTTCTGACAGTCTCCCTGCTCGAGGAAAAGGGCTACGATCCGCTGGCCTACCGCCTGTTCTGCCTGCAGTCACACTATCGCAACAACCTCGTGTTCTCGTGGGAAAACCTTGACAATGCTTCGCAGGCGTATTCCAAGCTTGTCAGCCGTGTTGCTGCGCTGAGCGAAGACGGCGAAGTCGACGAAGCAGCGCTGAAGGCACACAAGGCGGCGTTCCAGGAAGCGCTCGACAACGATCTGGCGACATCTCTGGCGGTTACTGCGCTCTATGATGTTCTCAAAGCCGATTGCTCCGACGCGACCAAGCGAGCTGCCATTGCCAGCTTTGACGAAGTGCTTGGCCTGAAGCTGCTCGAGCATGCAGCAGAGCTGAAGGCGAAGGAAGCTGCGCCGGTGGAAGGCGCAGAGGAGATTGAAGCTCTGGTTGCGGCCCGTACCGAGGCCAAGAAGGCCAAAAACTGGGCAGAGGCAGATCGTATCCGCGACGAACTCAAAGCCATGGGTATCGAGGTCATCGACATGCCGCAAGGCGCAAAGTGGAAAAAAATCTGAAAATCATGAAGGGAGTGCTGCAAACTGCAGCGCTCCCATTCTTCTTGGCCGGCAGGCACAGCCGGCGTTTTCTCGCCCGGTCGCTGTCGATAGGGTTGCTTTTTATTTCGCTTTTGGGTATCATATGAGAGACGGAGGGGCGCAAACAAACGCATTTGCACCGCCTTCTTTCTGGGAGGATGATCCTATGAATCTTTTCGATATTCTTGGGCCGGTGATGGTCGGCCCGTCCAGCTCGCACACGGCGGGTGCGGTTCGCATCGGTGCCATGGCGCGCAATTTGCTTGGTGAAGCGCCGGCAAAGGCACTTGTTGGTCTGCATGGTTCGTTCGCGGCCACAGGACGCGGCCACGGCACGGACCGCGCGATCATTGCAGGCCTGCTCGGCATGGAATCGGATGACGAGCGTATCCCAGACAGCTTTGCCTGTGCCAAGGAGGATAATCTTCAGTTCGAGATCCGTGCGGTCTCTGTGCGCGATGCGCATCCAAACACGGCACTGCTGGAGCTGACCGGTGTAACCGGAAAGACACTGAAGATGCAGGCATCTTCGCTGGGCGGCGGCCGGATCCTTGTGAATAAAATCGATGACGTGGAGGTCAACTTCACCGGCGAGTATCACACAATGATCATTCATCATGTGGATCAGCCGGGCGTTGTGAGCCGCGTGGCGTCGTGCCTGGCAATGGAATCGGTCAATATCGCATATATGAGCTTGCACCGCAGCAAGCGAGGCGGCGCGTCAGTGATGACAGTGGAAACTGATCATCCGGTACCGTATGATGCGGTTCGCTGGGTGCGCTCCATTGAGGGCGTTCTGCAGGTTACGTATTTTGAAAAGGAGGCGCAGTAAAATGTCACAGGAATCCGTTCACGGCATTCTCGAAGCAGCTGCGCAGCAGGGACTGGAATTTTGGCAGGTTATTCTGCAAGATGATATGGAGTCGCGGCAGGTGAGCGAGGAGGCGTCACGCAAGCAGATGGACGGGCTCTGGCAGGCCATGCTCGACGCCAGAGATGCCTATGAGAAGGATCGTCGGTCTGTTTCTGGCCTTGTGGGCGGTGACGGCGGCAGAATGGCAGACTACCGCACCAAGGGCGACTCACTCTGCGGCGACAGGCTGACGCGCGTGATCGAAGAAGCGCTCTGCATGGGCGAATCAAATGCCTGTATGAAGCGCATTGTTGCGGCGCCGACGGCAGGCGCCTGCGGCGTACTGCCCGCCGTGCTGATCCCGTTGTATGAAGCCGGTACAAGCCGGGAAGAAATCATTAAGGGCTTGTTTACGGCAGGCGGTATCGGCGAGGTCATCGCGCACCGTGCGTCGATCGCCGGTGCATCCGGCGGCTGTCAGGCGGAGATCGGCTCGGCCAGCGCTATGGCCGCTGCCGCGCTCGTGCAGATCAAAGGCGGCACAGCACAGCAGATGGCAGACGCCGCTGCAATGGCAATGAAAAACCTGCTCGGTCTGGTGTGCGACCCGGTCGCGGGCCTCGTGGAGGTGCCGTGCGTCAAACGCAATGTAGTCGGCGCGGTTAACGCGATGGCCGCCGCGGATATGGCGCTTGCTGGAATCCGCAGCGCCATTCCGGCCGACGAAGTCTTCGATGCAATGAATGAGGTCGGAACTGCGATGTCGTCGCAGTTTAAAGAAACGGCGCGCGGCGGTCTGGCTGTTACGCCGACCGGTCTTGCGGCAGCAAGCCGCGTACTGGAGAATACCGACTAAAAAACAAAACGCCCCGACAATGGCGGGTGCTCGTAAAACAG
>CAZUKJ010000208.1:0-2663 GCA_964620855.1 uncultured Oscillospiraceae bacterium | reverse complement strand
ATCATGCGATTGACAACATTGTTACCGGCGCCGCCCACGCCGATGACCTTGATCTTTACAACTTTATCCGTATACATCTCGGACATATTGCTTCCTCCTGTGTATGTTTAGTCAGGCAGCGCTGCCGCGTGCCCGCAAAGATTCCTATACTATTTTATTCTATCTCTAATTTTGCGCGCGGTCAATAGGAATTGCATAATTTCCGTCGCAAATTCCGGACAGTTTTTACCACGGATGGAACCGCCCGACCTTCTCCGTTTCCAGAGACAGATCGATCCTGCCTCCGGCCTCCGGGTCTCGTTCGGCCAGTATCTGCAGCATCTGTTCGAGATACGAAAACTTGTATTCGAGTTCATCCGTACCGCCAAGGTCAATCTCATAGAGCGCATCGTAGATCATGCGGATGGAATACGACTTGGAGACGTCAATCGAGACAATATGCGATGCCGCCGAAGACGACTCAAGCGCCGTAAGCACCGCGCTCACCGTCTCCGCAGCCGAAGCCGGCTCCGTCACCAGCATACCGCCGATCTGCTGCGCCGCAGCGGAAAAGCCCGTCACCAGCGGATAGTCCGCCGCCTGCTCGGAGCTGATCTGCTCGAGCACACGGCCCTCTTTCGAGATCAGCCAGTGCTCGCCGTAATCATCTTCCACAACGGCCGCCGCCGTGCACTCCGTGACCTCCAGGTTCACCTGATTCGGCAGCTGGCGGTGCACCTGCACGCGGATGATATACGGCAGGCGGGCGAGGATCTTGCCCGACGTCTCCGATTTGCTGATCAAGAGCAGGTTCTCCCCCGCTTCGATCCCGGACGCAGCGATCACTTCCTCCGTCGAGTAGCGCGCGCTGCCCGTGACAGTGACGCTGCCGACACGGAAGAAGATGCCGATGCAGAAGACGACTGCAAGAATGACCGCCGCCATCGTCAGCAGCTTCACCCAGAAGCCGGACGCGTGCTTTTTCTTCTTTTTCTGATTACCGGCCGCCATCCAATCCCTCCGTCTTTCCTAATTAGTTTGTAGTATACACGATTGATTCGTTGATTTCCACCCGTTTGACACAGGCGCCCATATTTTCCAGATCACGCGGCAGATCTTCGTAGCCGCGTTCGATGTGACCGATCCCGGAAACCACGCTCTCGCCCATCGCGCCGAGCGCACCCACGACCGCTGCCGCGCCGCCGCGCAGATCCTTTGCCTCCATCCGCGCCCCGTGCAGCGAGCGCACGCCGGTTATCACTGCATCCGGCCCGTCGATGCGGATATTCGCACCGAGCTTTCTCAGCTCGTGTGCGTGGGCATACCGGCTGGAAAACACCGTCTCGCAAAAATGCGTCTGCCCCTTTGCCCGCAGCAGCGCCGCCATCACAGGCGCCTGCGCGTCGGTCGGAAAGCCCGGATACGGCGCCGTTTCGATCCGGCCGGGCGCGTGAAGCCGCTGCGCGTGCATCTGCAGCACGCCGCCGTCATAGGCAAAGCGCGCCCCGGCACGGGAGAGCACCGCAAGCACCGGCTCGAGCTGCTCCGGCCTTGCGCCGCGCAGCGCGATCCGGCCTCCGGCTGCCGCCGCGGCGGACAGCCACGTTGCCGTCACAATGCGGTCAGCTGCAATCGTATGCTCCGCACCGTGCAGCGGTGCGGGCTCGAGCGTGATGGTGTTCGTTCCATCGCCTGCAATCCGCGCGCCTGCTGCGCGCAGAAACTTCGCCAAATCGCAGATTTCCGGCTCTCTGGCCGCGTTTTCAATGGTACTGCCGCCGTCTGCTCCGGCGGCGGCCATCATCGCGTTTTCCGTCGCGCCGACGCTTGGATAGCGCAGACGGATCGTGCCGCCGCGCAGTCTGCCGCGGCAGATGATGCGCGCCCCGTCGCTCGTCACGTCCGCACCGAGCGCGCGCAGCGCGGAAAGATGCAGATCGACCGGCCGCGGTCCAAGCTCGCACCCGCCGGGCAGGCTGATCTCCGCCTGCTCCGTCCTCGCCAGCACCGGTCCTAAAAACAGCACCGACGAGCGCATGGTCTGCATCAGTTTATCCGGGATGCTCCCAGTATGTATTGTTTCTGTATTTACCGTGATATCCCGGCCGTTTTGCTCCACTTTCGCACCCAAATGGCGCAAAATCGAGCAAGCAGCCTCCACATCAGTCAGTTTGGGGCAGTTGTGCAGCGTGCAGCAGCCCCGCACTGCAGCCGTCGCCGCCAGAATCGGCAGCACGCTGTTTTTCGCGCCCTGCACGGTCGTCTCACCGGCAAGCGCAGTGCCTCCCCGTACCAAAAATACCGCCATGCCTCAGCCCTCCGAACGAAAGGAAATTCATCCCATCGTATGCAGCGCCCGGGCAATCGGTCCGTAAAACATTACACGCCGAGGTCGAGGATCGTCTGGTAAATGCGTTCGGCGGCGTCCACGACCGCCACGGACTGCAGCGCGCGCTCCATCGCGTGACGCCGCTCCGGGTCGCCCAGCAGCTCTTTGGCTGCGGCATAGAGTGTGTCGCCGTCGCAGTCGGCTTCCCGAATGACCAGCGCTGCGCCGCGCTGCTCGAGAATCCGCGCATTTTTCTCCTGATGGTTGTCCGTCACATTCGGAGACGGCACCATAATGCACGCCGTGGCAGACGCGGCAACTTCGGAGATTGTCGACGCACCGGCGCGGCAGATCA
>CAZUKJ010000207.1:0-2677 GCA_964620855.1 uncultured Oscillospiraceae bacterium | reverse complement strand
TCCCTTGGGGATGCGGATTGCCACACCAGCGTGCGCGCTGGTTCGCAATGACAGATTTGGGAGCTTGACTGTGTTCTATCGACATCGGTGCGCAAGGAATGACTTGAAAGAATGGATGTGCAAATACTCGCACAGCACTCTCAGCGCAAGTCATTGCGAGGAGCGCAGCGACGCGGCAATCCGCTCCCCCTCGTCCTCCACCGCGCCCATAAGGCTCCCCCCTGGTGACCACGGGAAGCTGACTGAGGGGATCAGAATCCCTCCTGCGGCTTGCCATTCGGCGCCCCGCCTCCCTTAACACAAGGATGGCTTTGGTGCTGCACAGACTGGAACGCCACCAACCGTGTCGGTGGCGTTCCATGACAAAAAGAAACGGCATAGCCGTCAGGCTATGCCGTTTCTTGACCTTGTTTGTTTTCTTTCAGACTCCGAACATTCGCTGTGTCCGACGGAAAAACCGCCTTACAGCGTGGTAATGTCGATGGCTCTGAGCTCGCTGCTGCGGCCCTGACGGCGTGCGGTGACGACGGCGCGCGCCGTGTCAATCGCTGTGATGCAGGGGATGCTGCGCTCGGAGCACATGCGGCGGATCTTCCAGCCGTCGCCGTCGGCCTTCTTGCCGCGGTTCGGCGTGTTGATGACCATGTTGGCCATGCCGATCGAGACCATATCGCCGATCGTCGGGCCTTCTTCGCCGATGCGGTTGACCTTCTGGCAGTGGACGCCGTTTTCTGTCAGGTACTTACAGGTACCGGCCGTCGCGTAGAGGTTGACGCCCAGCTCCTCAAGGCTGCGCGCGATTGCAAGCGCCTCCTCTTTGTCGGAGTCTGTGACGGTGATGATGACATTCGAGTCTGCCTTCGGCAGCTCCATGCCGCCGCCCTTGAACGCCTTGAGCAGCGCCTGCGGGAAGGACTCGTCGATGCCGAGGACCTCGCCGGTCGACTTCATCTCCGGTCCAAGGCCCATGTCGACGTCCGCCAGCTTCTGGAACGAGAAGACCGGCAGCTTGACGGCATAGTTTTTGGCAGCCGGGTACAGGCCGGTGCCGTAGCCCATGTCGGCAAGCTTCTCGCCGAGCATGGCGCGGGTCGCCAGCTCGATAATCGGCACACCGGTGACCTTGGTGATATACGGGATCGTACGCGAGGAACGCGGGTTGACCTCAATCACGTAGACCTGATCGTTGTAGATGACGAACTGGATATTGACCAGACCGACAACGTTAAGCGCCGTAGCCAGACGGCGGGTGTAGTCGGTCAGGATCTCCTGATGCTTCGGCTCGATGTTGAGCGGCGGGTAGACGGAGATGGAGTCACCGGAGTGGATACCGGCGCGCTCGAGATGCTCCATAATGCCCGGGATGAGGATGTCGGTTCCGTCGCAGACGGCGTCGACCTCGACCTCGCGGCCCATCAGGTACTTGTCGACAAGGATCGGATGCTCCTGCGTGACCATGTTGATGATCTCCATGTAGGAGCGGATATCCTTCTCGTTGTAGGCGATCTCCATGCCCTGGCCGCCGAGAACGTAGGACGGACGAACCAGAACCGGGTAGCCGATGCGGTTGGCAACCTCAACGGCCTCGTCGGCGGTGAACACCGTGCCGGCCTCGGCCTTGGCGATGTTGGTCTGCTTGAGGATCTCGTCAAACTTCTCGCGGTCTTCCGCCGCGTCGACGCCTTCGGCAGCCGTGCCGAGGATCGGCACGCCCATATCGGTGAGCGCCTGCGTCAGCTTGATGGCCGTCTGGCCGCCGAACTGCACAACGGCACCCCACGGCTTTTCAAGACGGACGATATTCTCCACATCCTCCGCCGTCAGCGGCTCGAAGTAGAGCTTGTCCGCCGTGTCGAAGTCGGTCGAAACCGTCTCCGGGTTGTTGTTGATGATGACGGTCTCGCCGCCGAGCTTCTTGACCGACCACACGGAGTGGACGGAGCAGAAGTCAAACTCGATGCCCTGGCCGATGCGGATCGGGCCGGAACCGAGAACGAGAACCTTTTTCTTGCCGTTGTCGACCTGAATCGACTCATTCTCCTCGTCATAGGTAGAGTAGTAATACGGCGTTGCCGCGTCAAATTCCGCGGCGCAGGTGTCCACCTTCTTGAAGACGGCATGCAGGCCCATCCGGTCGCGCATGGCCTTGACCTGCGCAGTCTCGACGCCGGCCAGCTCTGCAATGACCTTGTCCGGGAAGCCCATCTCCTTGGCCGCGCGCAGGGTGATCTCGTCCGGCATACCCTGTCTGAGGGTGTTTTCCATGTTGATGAGGTTGGCGATGCGGTCGAGGAACCAGATGTCGATCTTGGTGATCCCGTGGATCTCCTCGACACTCATGCCGCGGCGGATGCCTTCGGCAATGGCAAACAGGCGCTGATCGTCCTGCACGCCGACTTTCATGCGGATCTCCTCGTCGCTCAGTTCCGCAAAGTTCTTGAGGCGGAGCAGATCGGTGTGCTGCTCCAGCGAACGAATCGCCTTCATCAGCGCGCCCTCAAAGCAGACGTCGATGGACATGACCTCACCGGTCGCCTTCATCTGCGTGCCGAGGATGCGGCTGGACTTGACGAACTTGTCAAACGGCCACTTCGGAACCTTGACGACGATGTAGTCGATGGTCGGCTCAAAGCAGGCGCAGGTCTTCTGGGTAACGGCGTTCTGGATCTCGTCGAGC
>CAZUKJ010000206.1:0-2738 GCA_964620855.1 uncultured Oscillospiraceae bacterium | reverse complement strand
TTCCCTCTCCGTCCTCGCTGCGCTCGGCCACCTCTCCCAAAGGGAGAGGCAAGGGGTGCTCGCACGATACACCAACAGGTGTATCGAAGCGCGCGCTTGTGCCTGTTAACTGTTTTATGAGCACCCGCCATCTTCGGGTGGTTTTGTCTGATACAGCAACAAGCAGGGAATTTGTACGGCAAATTCCCTGCTTATTTTATAGAAATGCTTCCTGATCGGGAGTCAGTATTTGCAGCACTCCCTTTGGTTTTTATCCGGCGGCGCGCAGGTCGTCGCCGGACAGGTAGCGCGCGAGCGGCTTGGCCAGCAGCGCCCCGGCGATCAGACACAGCACCATGCAAAGGCCAATGTAGATGCCGTTGTAGATCGCCGAATAGATCCACGGCGTTGTCATGGTCATATGGAAGAATGTCTCGGGCATATATTCGCCCCAGATCGTCGCGCCGACGAGATACGTCACGAGAAAGCGCGCAGCGCTGCCGACGATCATGCCGAGATACAGGCCGCCCCTGCGCCGGGAGAACAGCCCCGCCAGACCGATGACGCTGTACGCCAGCACATAGTCTCCGAGGATGGACTGCCAGCCGATGGCAAAGCCGCCGTCGAGCAGGAACTGCAGGCACGAGTAGGCAAAGCACGCGAGCATCCCGCGCGAGAAGCCCCAGCGGCAGCAGTAGAGAAACAGCGGCAGCATCCCGAATGTGACTGAGCCGCCATAGGGCATCGAGTAGAGCTTCAGATAGCCGAGCACCTGCGCGATGGCCACGAAGATCGCGCCCTCGCACAGCGCACGGATGGCAAGATGCTGCCGGGTTTGTGTGGTTGACATTGAGAAGACCTCCTGAAAATAAAATCCGCATTGCAAATCGCAGGATGCAATGCGGACGGGGATCGTCTCAAAGGCATCTTTTCCTACGCCGGTGTTGCCCGGATCAGGTTCGCGGGTCAGGACGGCAATACGTCCACTCTCAGCCGGCATGCGCCGACCCCCCGAAGATTCCGATTTGTATGCGGTTGTAAGACGAGTATAGCGCGCCGGAGCGGCGCAGTCAAGAGGTTTGGCCCAGTTTGCGCAGCACCTCGCGGAAATACTCCGGCAGCTCGCTCGTGACGGTCATGGCCTCCCCGGTGCGCGGGTGGATGAAGGTCAGGCTGCGCGCGTGCAGGCACTGCGTATCCTGCCCGAGCTCCGGCTTCTTACGGCCGTAGACCATGTCGCCGAGGATCGGGTGGCCGCGGTGCGACAGATGCACGCGGATCTGGTGCGTGCGGCCGGTCTCAAGCTGCAGCTGCAGGTGCGTGTAGCCGCGGTAGCGGGCGAGCACGGTGAAATGCGTGACGGCCTCGCGGCTGTTTTTCTCTGTGACGGCCATCTTCTTGCGGTCGACCGGGTGGCGGCCGATGGGTGCGTCGATCGTACCGGCGTCGTCGCGCACAGAGCCGCAGACGATCGCCTCGTAGACGCGGTGGAGCGTGTGATCTTTGAGCTGGTCGGCCAGCGACTGATGGGCAAAGTCGTTTTTGGCGACGATCAGAAGTCCGGTCGTGTCCTTGTCGATGCGGTGGACGATGCCGGGGCGCTTTTCGCCGTTAATGCCGGAGAGGGAATCGCCGCAGTGCGCCAGAAGCGCGTTGACGAGCGTGCCGTCGGCATGACCGGCAGCCGGGTGGACGACGAGGTCCTTCGGCTTGTTGATGACGATGACATCATCGTCTTCATAGACGACGTCGAGCGGGATGTCCTGCGCGGCGATCTCGACCGGCTCCGGCTCCGGGATCGTGACCTCAAAGGTGTCGCCTTCGGCGGTTTTGTAGTTCTTTTTGACCGGCTTGCCGCAGCGCGTGACAAGTCCGTCGTCGAGCAGCTTCTGCGCGGCCGAGCGCGTCAGGCCCTCGATGCTGCGCGCAAGCAGCACGTCGATGCGCTCGCCGGCAGAGTCAGAGTGTATCGTCATGGTCATCCTCCAGGGTCTGGCCGGGCACTTTGTCCTCATGGAAAAACAGGATATAGAAGCACAGCGCAATGCCGCCGCAGGTGACGAAAATGTCAGCGACGTTGAACACGGCAAAGTTCATAAACTCCACTTCAATCATGTCGACAACATAGCCCTGCGCGATGCGGTCGATCAGGTTGCCGACAGCGCCGCCGAAGATCGCAGCAAGCGTCAGCACGCCGAAGGGCTTCGTGATGATCCGACGCGCAAGCAGCACGATAACCGCGACGAGTACGATCAGCGTCATTACGATCAGCGGCCAGCGCTGACCGGAGAGGATCGAAAACGCCGCGCCGGTGTTGTGCGTGTGCGTCCAGTGGACGACGCCGTCGAGAAACGGCACGACCTCCCCGAGCGCGATGTTCTGCACGACCAGATATTTGACGAGCTGGTCGAGCGCGACGATGGCGACGGCCAGCACGGCGGCAATGAGATAGAGCATAAGCGTTCCTCCAGTTGATTCTTCGCCAATCATAGCATACTGCGCCGTAAAAAGCAAACCCCGCGGCGGCAGAGAAGGGAAACGGGGAGTGCTGCAAAATGCAGCACTCCCCGTTGGAGCGCATTAGACGTTGAACAGGAAATTGACGATGTCGCCGTCGACCATGACATACTCCTTGCCCTCGGAGCGCAGGAGGCCCTTGGCCTTGGCATTGACAAGCGTACCGGCTTCTTTCATCGCATCGAACGCGATGACCTCGGCGCGGATGAAGCCGCGCTCGATATCGGAGTGGATCTTGCCGG
>CAZUKJ010000205.1:0-2740 GCA_964620855.1 uncultured Oscillospiraceae bacterium | reverse complement strand
CTGATCACCGACGCCGCGTCGCTGAATGTCGGTGCTGCCATTGCCGGCCTGGCTGCCGTTGCAGTCTTTGCTGTGATCATCGCCTGCATCATCCGCAAGACCAACAAGTCCCTCGCCGAGGAGTACGCCCTCAGCGGCAAGTAAATCCATCTCTTACGGAGTAAAAAACTATGACGAACGCCATTGTCATTTTAGCAGTTGCAGTCATGATTGGACTGGCCGTCGGTTACGTCTGGAAAGAAAGAAAACGCGGCGTGAATTGTATCGGCTGCCCGGACGGTGCAACCTGCTCCGGCAGCTGCGGAAGCTGCGGCGGATGCAGCGGCTGCGGCTCAGAGGACAGACGTTAAATTACCGATATTTCATCCTTCCGATGATTTGTGAGAAGGGAGTGTTGCAAAAATGCAACACTCCCTTTTTGCTTTGCAGAAAGCAATCTGCTTCCTGCAAAGCATCGCCTGCGAGCGGGTGATGGAATGTGAATGGCCCGGGCCACCCTCTCTTGCCCTTGCGGGGCAATCCACCTTGGGTGGCTCCAGGACCGCCCTCTCCACACTGCCTCTGCCAGGAATTCGCACCCCTATTGCAGCCGGTTCTGTTTTGCAACGGGTCGTTCTTGCTGCACAGAGTCAATTGTGATATAATCCGAATTGCCGGACAGGGCGAAATTTTCCGGGCAGGAGCGAAAAGATGAAAGAACGGTCAAAACAGATTGCTGCATGCGGGATGATGAGCGCGCTGAGCATCGTGCTGATGCTGCTTGGCGCGGTTTTGGAGCTTGGAATCTACGCAGCGCCCATGCTGGCGGGTCTTCTTTTAGAACCGCTCGGAGAGAAGTGGGGCAGACGAACACAGGCGCTGGTCTGGATCGCAGTCAGTATTCTGAGCCTGCTCCTTGTGCCGAATGTGGAGGAGAGCCTGCTGTTTTTAGGACTGTTTGGCTGGTATCCCGTTGTGCGGCCGGCGCTGCAGCGACTGCCGCGGCTGCTGCGGATCGCGGTCAAGCTGCTTGTATTCAACGCCGCGATGATCGCAGTAGAGGCGCTGGTGATGTTGGTGCTTGTTCCGCAGACGATCGGCACAGGTCTCCTTTTGACGCTGCTTTTTCTCGGTAATCTGATGTTCCTGCTCTATGACATGGTGATTCCCCGCGTTGGCATGATCCTCGGCAGAATCGCAAAAAAACGGCACTGATAAGTAAAAACGGCCTGCTGCACGGTGTGCAGCAGGCCGTTTTTGGTAGCTGAATATCAAGACTGCCGGGAGGCAGAAATTTGCAGTGTTTTAAACAGCGGAAGCCTTTTTCTTGGCCTTCTTGTTGCGGCCGGAGAACTGTCCCCGGATACGCGGATCCACATAAGCGTAGGCGATATCGACAACCAGATTCACCAGGCTGACGAACAGTGCGATCATCAGAGATCCGCCCTGAATGACGGGCGTGTTTTTGGTGGAAACGGCCTCGTTCATCCAGTAGCCGATGCCGGGGATCGAGAAGATGGCTTCAATCAGAATGGAGCCGCCCATAATCGTGCTGAGCTGAACACCAATGACGGTAATGACGGGGATGAGCGCATTTTTCAGAGCGTGTTTGCGCGTAACGACCTTCTCCGCCAGACCCTTTGCCCGCGCGGTGCGGATATAGTCCTGACGGACGACCTCCAGCATGGAAGAGCGGGTCATGCGGACGACATTTGCGATTGGTGACAGGCTGAGACAAGTGACCGGAAGAATGTAATTGGTCCAGTTGTAAAGGCCGGACGCAGGCAGCCACTTCAGCTTGAAGCAGAACACGACCATACCGACGAGCGCAAACCAGAAGCTCGGGATGGCAGCCAGAAAAATGGCGATCGAACTGATGGTATGGTCGAGCGCAGTTTGGTGGCGGGTTGCGCTTACAATGCCAAGTGGGATACCGACCACCAGCGTAACGCCCATGCTCAGAAGACCGAGCGTCAGCGTCTCCGGCAGGCGGTCAAACAGCTCCGTGGCAACGGGGCGCTTGGAGGAATAGGACAGACCGAGGTCGCCGTGTGCGAGATTGACAAGGTAATTGATGTACTGGGTAATAAACGGTTGGTCGAGACCAAATTCTTCCCGGTTAACCATCGGTGAGCCCGGTGAGAAATGGTTGATCGCAAAGACCAAAAAGACGACGCCGAGGGTGACCGGGATCATCCATATAATGCGTTTCACAATAAATTTCAGCAAAGGAGACACCTCCAAGGGATCAAACGGGTGCTGCACAGATCTGTGCAGCACCCGTTCGTTTGCAGATTACGTCAGGATCACAGGTTGTTGATCTCTCTGACGAAGTGGCATCTGGTGAAGTGGCCGGGTTCAACCTCTTCGTACGGCGGCTCTTCACAGAAGCACTTGTCCTTGGCGTACGGGCAGCGCTTCGCAAAGCGGCAGCCGGGCTTCGGATCGATCGGGCTGGTCAGCTCACCCTGCATAACGATGCGCTTTTTCTCAACGTTGATGCTCGGGATCGGAATCGCGGACAGCAGGCCCTTGGTGTACGGATGGTACGGCTTCTTGAAGATTTCCTTCGCGTCGCACTTTTCAACCATCGAGCCAACGTACATAACGAGGATGTCGTTGGAGATGTGCTTAACGACGGAGAGATCGTGAGTGACGAAGATGTAAGTCAGGCCGCGCTCCTCCTGCAGATCCTGCAGCAGGTTCAGAACCTGCGCCTGGATGGAAACGTCCAGAGCGGAAACCGGCTCGTCGCAGACGA
>CAZUKJ010000204.1:0-2743 GCA_964620855.1 uncultured Oscillospiraceae bacterium | reverse complement strand
GAAGGAAGACGTCGAGCGCGCCCTTGCCATCCTCAAGGCCAACGGCGAAGACGCCTATGTGCTCGGCGAGATCGTCGAATCCGACGAGAGCGTCATTCTGGTCTGATGGGTACGCCGATCAAAACAGCCGTCCTTGTCTCAGGCGGCGGAACAAATTTACAGGCGCTCATCGACGCGCAGGCCGCGGGCAAGCTCCCGAGTGCCGAGCTCGCGCTCGTCATTGCCAGCCGGCCTGACGCCTACGCGCTCGAACGCGCACAAAAGGCCGGGATTCCCGGCGAAGTGGTCTCCCGCAAGGGCAGCACGCAGGAGGCCTTTGAGACCGGCATCACCGCGCTGCTGCACGAATACGGCATTGAACTGATCGTTCTGGCCGGATTTCTCTCCATTCTCAGCGAAGACTTTACCCGTGCATGGCCCGAGCGCATTTTGAATGTCCATCCGTCGCTGATCCCGTCGTTTTGCGGACAGGGCTACTATGGGCTGAAGGTGCACGAGGCCGCGCTCGATTACGGCGTCAAAGTGACCGGCGCCACCGTACACTTCGTCAACGAGATTCCCGATGGCGGCCGGATCATTCTGCAGCAGGCAGTGGCGGTGGAGGACGCCGACACCCCGCAGACGCTGCAGCGCCGCGTGATGGAGCAGGCCGAATGGAAGCTGCTGCCGCGCGCGCTGGAACTGGTCGCAAGCGACCTTCTCAAATCCAAGGAGGACTGACAGATGAAAGAACTGGAACTGAAATACGGCTGCAACCCGAACCAGAAGCCGGCACGCATTTACATGAAAGAAGGCTGCCTGCCGCTGACTGTGCTCAACGGCAAGCCCGGTTATATCAACTTTATGGACGCGCTCAACTCCTGGCAGCTTGTCAGGCAGCTCAAGGAGGCCACCGGCCTTCCGGCTGCGGCCAGCTTCAAGCACGTCTCCCCTGCCGGCGCCGCCGTCGGTCTGCCGCTGAGCGAAGTGGAAAAGCAGATCTACTTCGTCGAGCCGGACGCCGAGCTGACCCCGATCGCCTGCGCGTACATCCGCGCCCGCGGCGCAGACCGCCTGTGCTCTTACGGCGACTGGGCCGCACTGAGCGACGTGTGCGACGCGGCAACCGCGCTCTACCTCAAGGCCGAGGTCTCCGACGGCGTCATCGCCCCGGGCTACACCGACGAAGCGCTTGAAATCCTCAAGACCAAGAAGACGGGCAACTACAACGTCATCTCCATCGACCCGAAGTATGTCCCGGCGGCCGACGAGCACCGCGACATTTTCGGCATCAGCTTCGAGCAGGGCTACAACGCGCTGCCGATCACAGAAGAGATGCTCACCAACATCGTCACCGACGCGAAGGAGCTGCCGGAGCAGGCAAAGATCGACCTGCTGTGCGCGCAGATCACGCTCAAATACACGCAGTCGAACTCTGTCTGCTATGTCAAAAACGGCCAGACCATCGGCGTCGGCGCCGGTCAGCAGAGCCGAATCCACTGCACCCGCCTCGCCGGTGACAAAGCCAACAACTGGTGGATGCGCCAGCATCCGAAGGTGCTCGGGCTGCAGTTTGTCGACGGCATCCGCCGCCCCGACCGCGATAATGCCATTGACATCTACACCTCCGACGAATACGAAGATATCCTCACCGAGGGCGTCTGGCAGCAGAGCTTTAAGGTCAAGCCGGATGTGCTGACCCGCGAGGAGAAAAAGGAGTGGATCGCGCAGCTTCGCGGCGTTTCGCTCGGCTCGGATGCGTTCTTCCCGTTTGGCGACAATGTCGAACGCGCCCACAAGTCCGGCGTCGAATACATCGTCCAGCCGGGCGGCTCGATCCGTGATGACCATGTCATCATGACCTGCAACAAGCACGGCATTGTCATGGCCTTCACCGGCAGCAGACTCTTCCATCACTGACAGAAAGGCAGGAAGCTCTATGAAACTTCTTGTTGTTGGCGGCGGCGGTCGCGAGCACGCCATTATCAAGTCGCTGAAAAAGAATCCCGACGTCACCGAAGTTTTCGCGCTGCCCGGCAACGGAGGCATCGCCGCTGACGCGACCTGCGTCAACATCGCCGCGAAGGATATCGACGGCATCGTGGATTTCGCTGTGAAAATCGGCATTGATTTTGCTGTCGTCGCGCCGGACGATCCGCTGGTGCTCGGCGCAGTCGACGCGCTCGAAGCCCAAGGCATTCCCTGCTTCGGCCCGGAGAAAAACGCCGCCATCATCGAGGGCAGCAAGGTTTTCTCCAAGAATCTGATGAAGAAATACGGTATTCCGACTGCCGAATACGAGGTCTTTACCGACTGCGGCGAGGCGCTGGAATATGTAAAAACCTGCAAGCTGCCGACCGTCATCAAAGCGGACGGTCTGGCGCTCGGCAAAGGCGTTATCCTCGCCATGACGCGAGAAGAAGCTGTCGACGCTGTCAAATCAATCATGCAAGACCGTATGTTCGGCGAAAGCGGCAGCCAGATCGTTGTGGAAGAATTCCTCACCGGTCCGGAGGTCTCCGTTCTGTCGTTTACCGACGGCAAGGTCGTCGTGCCAATGGTCTCCTCCATGGACCACAAGCGCGCAAAGGACAACGACGAAGGGCCCAACACCGGCGGCATGGGCACGACCGCACCGAACCCGTACTACACCGAAGCCGTTGCCGCAGAGTGCATGGAGAAGATCTTCCTGCCGACGGTGCGTGCCATGAATGCAGAAGGCCGCACCTTCCGCGGCTGCCTGTATTTCGGCCTGATGATCACG
>CAZUKJ010000203.1:0-2778 GCA_964620855.1 uncultured Oscillospiraceae bacterium | reverse complement strand
GGCTTTTTCGCCTGAATACGCACATCGGTACGCACCGGCAGCCTTGGCAGCATGGCGCGTGAATTCTTGTATCGCACCCCAAAATCTGTCATTGCGAGGAGCGAAGCGACGTGGCAATCCGTTGCCCGCTCTCCGTCCCCGCTGCGCTCGGCCACCTCTCCCACAGTGCGCGGCAAGAGGCGCTCACTGTTGTTTTATCAAAATAAAGCAGGCACAGCGGAATCTTCCGCTGTGCCTGTGACTGTTTTATACTTCCTTCGGCTGCACCGAGACAAAGTAGGTGTTGCGGCTGACCGGGGTGTGGTCAAGCTCGATGGAGTAATCGAACTCAAAGCTGCCGCCGTTTTCGCCCAGTGAAATGCTCACGCGGCGGGCCGTCACGGTCATCAGCAGCGCGCCGACGCCGACGTCATAGAGCGACTCCGTGCGCTCTCCGGGGCGAAAGACCATCTCCGACTGGATGCCGCCGGTGCGGATGAGGACGATCTGGTCGTCCGTCACGCGGAATGTCGTCTCGACGCCCGGCATCTCGGTCATTTCGCTTTCGGTGTAACACACAAGGAATTCACCGTCTGCAATGGAGAATGTACCCTCCGTGATCAATTCAATGGTCTGCGGCTGCTCGCCTTCGGCGTACTGCGTGCCGCGGACGATAATGCGTGCTGTTTTTTCTGTCTTCATTGGGTTTCGTCCTTAGTATTGATCAATATTGATCCGCGCAACATCATCGCGGATTTCTCGCTGCAGAAACAGCGATGCCGTCTCGGCAAAGCCTGCCGGAGAATCGCTGACAAAGTAGCGGCAGACACCGCCGCGGCCCGGTTCGGCCAGCGCATCGGCTGCACCGAGGCGCTCTTTGACGATCATCGCCGCAGACGCGCCGGAGTTGATGAGCCGGACATCCGGGCCCATGTACGCAGAGATCACATCCGTCAGCAGCGGATAGTGCGTGCAGCCGAGCACGAGCGTATCGCAGCCCCATTCACGCAGCGGCTGCAGATACTCCGCAACGACCGTCTCAATGACCGGGTCGCCCGGATGGATGCGGCCGTTTTCCACCAGCGGCACAAGCAGCGGACACGCGAGCGCCATGACCTGCGCGCTCGGGTCTTCCGCACGGATGATCTGCTCGTAGACGCCGGAGTTCACCGTCGCCTTTGTGCCGATCAGGCCGATTTTGCCGCAGCGGGTTGACTGCACGGCCAGCCGTGCCGACGGCTCAACGACGCCGAAGATCGGCAGCTCATATTCCATTTGCACGATGCGGCGCGCCGTGGCGTCAGCCGTGTTGCAGGCGATGACGATCGCCTTGATCTCGTGCTGCAGCAGAAAATTGATATCCTGCCGCGCGTATTTGATCAGCGTTTGCTGCGACCGCCCGCCGTACGGAACGCGGCTGGTGTCGCCAAAATAGATGATGTCTTCGTCCGGCAGGAGCGCCATCAGCTCGCGTACCGCCGTCAGGCCGCCGAGTCCGGAGTCGAATACACCGATCGGTCGATTGTCCATCTTACGCCTCCATCGCCAGATCCAGCAGCCGGTCGATCAGCGCGGGATACGCGATGCCGCTCGCGCCGAAGAGCTTCGGATACATGGAGATCGAGGTGAAGCCGGGCAGCGTGTTGATCTCGTTGAAGACCACACTGCCGTCGTCGCAGACAAAGAAGTCCACGCGGCTCAGGCCGCGGCAGCCGAGCGCCTGATACAGCCGCACCGCCGTCTCACGCACCGTTTCGGCCGTCTCGTCGTGGATGCGCGCGGGGATGAAATACTGCGCCGAGTCGGTGATATACTTCGCATCGTAGTCGTAAAACTCCGCGCCGGAGTCGATCTCGCCGCACTCGGAGGCGACCGGTATCTGGTTGCCGAGCACGCCGACTTCCACCTCGCGGCCGTCGATGAACTCCTCGACGAGCGCGTTGGCGTCAAACGCGAGCGCGTTTTCCAGCGCGGCGCGCAGGCTGTCTCGTCCGTTGGCCTTCGAGACGCCGACGGACGAACCGGTACCGGCCGGCTTGACGAACACCGGGTAGGTAAAATGTGCCTCCAGCGCGTCGAGCACCGCCTCAGCACTGCGCGAAAAATCAAGCCGGGTCACGCGCTTCCAGTCCGCCTGACGGACGCCGATGCTGTCTGCGACCAGCTTGGTCATACACTTGTCCATCGAGGCTGCGGACGCGCCGACGTGCGGGCCGACGTACGGCAGGCCTGCGATCTGCAGAAAGCCCTGCATCGAGCCGTCCTCACCGTTTTCTCCATGCAGCACCGGGAAGACCACATCGATGCTCTCGCGCACGACGCAGTTGCCCTCAAAGCTCAAAAGGCCCTGACCACGCACCGGCGAAAGGATCGCGCGGCGGTTGGTCTCGCAGGTCTCCCAGCGTCCATCGGGCAGCATGCTGTAGTCGGTCGAGCCGAACAGCAGCCACTCGCCTTTTTTCGTAATACCAACCGGGAAGATCTGATACTTCTCCGGATCCATATTTTTCAGGATCGATTCGGCCGAGCGCAGAGACACCTCATGCTCCGGCGACACGCCGCCGAACAGAACACAGACATTGCGTTTTTTCACAGTACAAGCTCCTTTCCTGCAGAAAACAGACCGTCTGCAGTCAGTTCTTATATCATATGCGATTTCCCTGCGTAAAACAAGCGTAATTTTGACGAAAGCCATACAAAATAGTGTGGAAATCTCCTCTCGCCCGGTATATAATAAACTGTGAAAGGAGGCTCGCCAAATGCAGATCGAACTCACGAAGAAAGAGTTTCGCCGCCTTT
>CAZUKJ010000202.1:0-2797 GCA_964620855.1 uncultured Oscillospiraceae bacterium | reverse complement strand
ATGCCGCAAATGGACAAGGGAAGGGGCTATGGTTTCTTATGAGGACGCAGCGAAACCTTGCTGCTTTTTTATGTACTGTACTCAGAGCAGATACCGGAATGGCGGAATGATCACCCGCAGCACGCCGTACAGAAGCTTTTTGGACCATGGCAGCGGCAGATCCGGGAAGGCGTCGCCGACGGTTTCGCCCTCGGCTGTGACGATCCGGCTGGCGTCGATGGCGGTCTGCGCGGTTTGACGAAGCGACTGGTTGAGGGCCTCACTGTCGACGACCAGCATCAGCTCCGTGTCGAGGTAGCAGCTTCGCATATCCAGATTGAACGAGCCGACAATGCTCAGATTGTCGTCAATGAGGATGCATTTGCTGTGGTTTGACTGCTCGGACTGGCTTTCGCAGAGCGTGGCTCCGAGCGCGAGCAGCTCGTCTTTCCGGTTGAGATAGTCTGCGCAGCCAAACGCATTTGCGCCGGTTTCGACTGCATTGGTCACGATCGTCACATCGGCGCCGCTGCAGATGTCGGCAAGGTCGGAGAGCATCCGGCTGTCCGCGATCAGATACGGCGTCTGGATGAGCACCGCATCACCGGAGCGCATGAGCTGCACGAGGCTGTACCACAGCTCCGGCGACCGGCTTTCGGCCTCCGGCGGGTTGGACAGCAGCGTGACATTTGCCGCAGGCAGCGCCGCCGTGCGCAGGTCGGCCGGTTCAAAGGCCGCAGGATAGGCCGCCCGAAGCGATTCGTAGCGTGTCAGCAGGCTTTCTGCGTCCGTCTGCTTGCTGCCCGGTGTGTACTGCGTTGTCTCCGGCAGAGACCAGATGGTTTCAAAATAGGTCAGAAGCTGTTCGGCCGAGCCGTCTTCGCGGTCGTCAAAGACGAGCAGCTCCTTGTCGAGATTCTTCCGGCTCTCTGCCTCGCCCAGAAACAGATCGTTTGTGTTGCGGCCGCCGAGCAGATAGGTCGACTCGTCGACCAGCAGGTATTTGTCGTGCAGACGCATCATCAGCTTTGTCGGATGGAGCGGGGAAAGCCGGTTGTAGATGCGGACCGAGACATTCGGCTCAGCGGCCAGCGTCTGCAGCGGTGTGCTCTGCAGAGAAGGGTAGCTCCCAAAGCCGTCGACAAGCAGCGAAACGCTCACACCGCGCCGCGCCGCCTGCAGCAGGCAGGCAATCACATCGGTGCCGCTCTCGTCGGCGCGAAAATCCATGGTGGAGTAGATGATGGACGATTGCGCCTGCTCGATCAGCTGAAAGCGCAGCAGCAGCGCGTCCGTGCCGTCTTCCACCGACAGCACGCGGATCGCCTGCTCATCCGTGCCGCAGAAGTCCTGCTCGGTATACGCGGCGGCGTATTGCGCAGAGACGTCCTTGTGCCGAAGGCACGGAAGCACGACGGCAGCAAAATAGACGACAACAAGCAGGAGAATGACGCAAGCTAACCACTTCACACACTTCATGAAATTTCTCGACTTTCCTCGAATTTTGAAGCAATATACCGCAGAGTTTCCGCCCTGTCAACGACAGGGCGGGTTTGTTTACACAAAGTTAAAAAACTACGGCTTTTTCAGCCGCTCTTCGGCAAATGCGCTGAGAAAGATCGAGCAGAACAGCACGACCGACGCGGCTGACTCAAGCGCTTTCGCCTGCCGGAACAGCCCAAATGTCGCCGCGCAGTACGGCTGCGCCGTCAGAGCGGTCAGAACGCCGAGCCAGAGCAGAAGACAGCAGGCAGCCATTCCGGCGGTCAGGATATACCGCGCCGGGTCGGACATCCGCCGAAGCGCGGATAAGGCAAGTTTCATATGGATCACCCGGCCGCTATGCTACCACAGCGGCCGGGTGCTTTCTACAGGAAATTGCTGCCAAAAGTTGTTGACAGAATTCGACGGACGCCGCCGGCGGAAGCCAACCGGCGTCACAACATCTTGCGCCGGCGGCATTTCCGCTGCACGAGTGGATAATCCGCTGTCGGATGGTGTCGAAGACTTTTCCTTTGCGTCCGGAAAAAACCATGCTTAAATGGCTGCGGAGGGAGGAATGGTATGGAGAAGGTCATTATCACAACGCGGTCGGTGGATACCGACGAGGGCGTGCATCTGGATCTGGAATATGCGCTCCTGACGCGCCCCGGCACAGGCGCGGACAGCTACGGCATTGCAGTCACACTGCGCCGCGACGGACGGGAGGAGTCGGCCTCCGCTGCCGACATCTCGCCGGTCGGAAGCACCGTGCTGACGCTGATCGAGCGTCTGGCAGATGGCTTTGTGACGCCGGTGAGTCTGCTCGAGGTGCTGCTTGAGCTGCTGCCGTGACGAAAAGAAAACAGTGGACACAATCTGCGCCGTTTGCTATAATGTATAAAAGGAATGCCCACAGAAAGAAAAGGAGCGTTTACCATGAAGTGTCCTTATTGCGGCTATCAGGAAAGCAAGGTTGTCGATTCGCGTCATTCTGACGATGGTCTGAGCATCCGTCGGCGCAGAGAGTGTCTGTCCTGCGCGAAGCGGTTCACGACCTATGAGACGGTGGAAAGCCTGCCGATCGTTGTGGTCAAGAAGGATGGCAGCCGGCAGACCTTTGAGCGCAACAAGGTGCTCAACGGTATGGTGCGCGCGTGTGAAAAGCGTCCGGTTTCGATGGCGTCGCTCGAAGCGGCTGTTTCGGAGATCGAGCAGATCCTGCAGAATTCGCTTGATCGCGAGATCCGCACGGAGCGCATCGGCGAGCTGGTCATGGAGCGCCTGAAGCCGCTCGATGAAGTTGCCTATGTCCGCTTCGCCTCGGTCTACCGCCAGT
>CAZUKJ010000201.1:0-2879 GCA_964620855.1 uncultured Oscillospiraceae bacterium | reverse complement strand
AGCGGCGAAGATGACCAGGCCGCCGACCGGGTTGGTCAGCACGGCGTCGATCTTGTCCTGGAAGTTCTTGTCCTTGGTCAGGACTTCACGCCGCTCAACCTTGGCAACGATCTTGTTCACAAAGTCAAAGCGCTTACGGTCCGCCTCTTCGACGGCCTTCTTGTCGGTCAGGTCGATGTTGCCCTGCGTGTACGGCGCTTTCTGCGTCTTTCCCTCGAGTGCAGCGGCCGCCTTGACGACGTCTGCGAGGCCATCGGCCGTGGTGGAAGTGGTCTCGATGACCGGGCAGCCGAGCTTGTCGGAGAGCGCCTTGGAGTCAATGACCGTGTTCTTCTTTTCGTTGAGATCGGACTTGTTGAGCGCAACGACAACCGGAATACCCAGCTCGAGCAGCTGCGTGGTGAAAAACAGCGAACGGCTCAGATTGGTGGCGTCAACAATGTTGATGATGGCGTCCGGGCTCTCGTTGCGGACATAAGCGCTCGTGATGCTCTCCTCCGAAGTGAACGGAGACATCGAGTAAGCGCCGGGCAGGTCGACCGCGATCAGCTCCGCGTCGCCCGCGTAAGCCTTCTTGATCAGGGCTTCCTTCTTGTCAATGGTGACGCCCGCCCAGTTACCGACTTTTTCATTGCGGCCCGTCAACGCATTGTACATTGTGGTTTTGCCGGAGTTCGGATTTCCCGCAAAAGCAATTCTCATGGTTGGATTCCTCCTCTTCCTATTCCAGACCCCAAAGGGTCGTAGCTACATTTTAAGTTAGGTTTCGCTAACCTCATGCTGAAAAACAATCGGCCGATTGTTTTTCTGAAGCAAGCGCGTCAGATCAAAATAGCCTCGGCCAACTGATTGTCGATATTATACCGACCGTCCTTGATGGACACGGTGCAGCTGGACTTGCGGCGGGCGACGACCGTGATCGGCTCTCCGCTGTAACAGCCCAGAGAAAACAGGAACGCATTGAGTTCTTCGTCATCCGTTTCGATGCCGCGGATGATGTACTCCTGGCCCTCCTGCGCGTTCAATAAAGTCATATGCTTCTCCTGATCCAGATACGATAAAATTGATTAGATATTCCTAACTGAAGTGTCAAAAATAAAATTAGCACTCGCTAACTCCTTAGTAATAATACCGCTCCAGCCAATACTTGTCAACACTTTTGGCAATTATTTTTCATTTGCCGACGCCGAAAAATTCTGATTGCAACTTGTTGAAAAATGTGTTAATACAATAATAATCACATTTGTGAACAGACAGAACCCGGAGGACCGTAATCCATGGAAAGTATCATCATTGTCGTCATTTTGGCTGTTGTCATCATTCTGGCTTTGATCCGCGCGAGGAAGCATTTTCAAGGCGGCGGATGCTGCGGCAGCGGCAGCAATACAATTCGTTCCCAAAAGACGCTGACTGATCCGATTCTGGGCGAAAAGCGTTTGATCGTAGAGGGAATGACCTGCGAAAACTGCGCGATCCGCATTGAAAACGCACTCAACCGTCTCGACGGCGTGCTCTGCAAGGTCAACCTGCGGAAAAAGACCGCCGCAGTCAGCTACAGCGCCGAGGTCTCCGACGATGTGCTCAAAGCCGCCGTGGAAAAGCTTGGCTACACCGTCACCGAAGTTCACTGATACCAGCGGCCTCTGCGGCCCAAAACACCCATAGAAACGGAGCGTTGCTATATGAATATGATGAAGTGGCAGCAAACTCTTCTGGCCGCACCGGTTAAAAAAGCGATGCCGGTGCTGACCTTCCCATCCGTCCAGCTGATGGGGATCTCGGTGCGCGAACTGATCGCAAGCGCCGATACGCAGGCGCGGGGCATGGCGCTCATCGCTGAGCGGTGCGATACCGCCGCGTCGCTTTCGATGATGGATCTGTCCGTGGAAGCCGAGGCCTTCGGCAGCGAGATCCGCGTAACAGATACGGAAGTTCCCACCGTTATCGGCCATATCGTGGATAACCCGGCAGACGCCGATGCGCTCAAGGTGCCGTCCGTGGGAACGGGACGCACCGGCATCTATCTTGAGGCGCTTGCCAAGGCCAAAATGCAGATCACGGATCGTCCCGTGCTGGCCGGTGTCATCGGCCCGTTCTCCATGGCCGCGCGCCTGATGGGCGTGTCCGAGGCGATGATGAACTGCTACGAAGAGCCGGAAATGGTGGAAACCGTGCTGGAGAAGGCCACGGAATTTGCCATCTCGTATGCCAGAGCGTACCGCGATGTCGGCGCAAACGGCATGGTGATGGCCGAACCGGCTTCCGGCCTGCTTTCTCCCGCACTGATGGAAGAATTCTCGACGCCGTATGTTCGCCGCATCGTGCAGAGCGTACAGACCGAACACTTCGCCGTTGTGTTTCACAACTGCGGCGGCTCCGTCAGCAAGGCCTGCGACCAGATTGCATCCATCGGTGCGATGGGCTATCACTTCGGCAACTCCGTGGATCTGTCGCAGATGCTCGCGCAGATGCCCGCAGATGCGCTCGTCATGGGCAATGTCGACCCGTCGTCCGTCTTTTTCTCCGGCACGCCGGAAACCGTCCGGCAGCAGACGCTGGCCGTGCTCAACGCCTGTGCAGGCCATCCGAATTTTCTTCCGTCGTCCGGCTGCGATATTCCCCCGACGACGCCGTGGGAAAACATCGACGCATTTTTCCGCACGATCCGCGAATTCTACGGTGCCGCCTGCTGAATCAATCCAGGATAAACAGGGAGTGCTGCTTTTTGCAGCACTCCCTGTGTTTTTTCGCACCGCGCCCCGTCTTATGCACCGCACTCTCTGTTCTGTCATTGCGAGGCGCATCGCGCTGTGGCAATCCGTCACCCTCATCCTCCACCGCGTCACCGTCAATTATACGCCACCCACCGCCTCACGGAA
>CAZUKJ010000200.1:1365-2884 GCA_964620855.1 uncultured Oscillospiraceae bacterium | reverse complement strand
CGTCTCTGAACATCCTGATCAAGCTGTGCTCCACGGTTTCCATCGTGTTCTCCGGCCTGATCATCGCGTTCAACCTGGTTGGCCTGCTGTAATTGCCAATGTCTGCGGCGCAGTCTTTCAAGACTGCGCCGCTTTTTTTGTATTCTCAGCCAAAGCCGGGTTTTGGTTGAAATTTGCAGGCCGAGTTGCTATGATGAAACAAGATTATACCACCGGGAGGAATTCCTATGATCACCGTGCAAAATGAGGGCGTCATCTATCGAAACGGCACATTCGTCCCCGCGGACGCACAGTCTGCGCAGGCGGGCCGCGAAAAGACGATGGCTTACGGCATCCTGAACGCCCACAATACATCCGGCTCGATGGACAGCCTGAAGATCCGGTTCGATGCGATGGCTTCACATGATATTACTTATGTCGGCATTATCCAGACGGCGCGCGCCTCCGGCCTCGAGAGCTTCCCGCTGCCGTATGTCCTGACGAACTGCCACAATTCGCTCTGTGCGGTCGGCGGCACGATCAACGAAGACGACCATGTTTTCGGCCTTTCCGCGGCGAAGAAGTATGGCGGCGAGTTTGTCCCCGCGCACCAGTCGGTCATCCACAGCTATATGCGTGAAATGTATGCAGGCGGCGGAAAAATGATCATCGGTTCTGACTCACACACCCGCTACGGCGCCTATGGCACGATGGCCATTGGTGAAGGCGGCCCGGAGCTGGTCAAGCAGCTGCTGAACAAGACTTACGATATCGCCTATCCGCGCGTGATTGCGATCTATCTGGAGAATGCGCCGCGTCCCGGCGTTGGCCCGCAGGACGTCGCGCTGGCACTCATTGGCGAGACATTCCAGGCCGGTCTGGTTAAGAATGCGGTTATGGAATTCTTCGGCCCGGGCGTTGCCAATCTCGCAATGGACTACCGCTCCGGTATCGACGTTATGACGACTGAGACGAGCTGCCTGTCGTCCATCTGGCAGACGGACGACACTGTCCGCCGCTCGCTGGCTGCGCATGGCCGCGTGGGTGAGTACCGCGAGCTTGCACCGTCCGACGGCGCCTATTACGATGGCCTGATCCGCGTGGATCTCGCCAAGATTGAGCCGATGATTGCGCTGCCGTTCCACCCGTCAAATGTGTATACGATCCGCGAGTTCAATGCCAATCTCGAGGATATCCTGCACAAAGTCGACGAGACGACCATGCAGCAGCTGGAACTCAAGCAGAAGCCGGTCAGCCTCGTCTCCAAGATCCGCAATGGAAAATTCTATGCTGATCAGGGCGTCATTGCAGGCTGCTCGGGCGGTACCTACCAGAATATGATGCAGACAGCTGCCATTCTGGATGGTCAGCCGCTCGGTACGGATCATTTCTGGCTGTCGGTCTATCCGACGAGCCAGCCTGTCACACTTGCACTGGCGAAAAATGGCGCACTGACGAAGATGATGGCCTCCGGCGCTTCACTGCGATCAAGCTTCTGCGGCCCGTGCAGTACATTGAGCCGCTGCATGTGGCTGAGGGC
>CAZUKJ010000200.1:0-1355 GCA_964620855.1 uncultured Oscillospiraceae bacterium | reverse complement strand
CCGTGCTTCGGCGCAGGCGACGTCCCGGCCAACGGCGGCTTCTCGATCCGTCACTCCACGCGCAACTTCCCGAACCGTGAGGGCAGCAAGCCGTCCGACGGACAGGTGGCCTATGTTGCGCTGATGGATGCGCGCTCGATTGCCGCTTCGGCACGCAACGGCGGCGCGATCACCTCCGCAATGGATCTGGAGAATCCGCCGGTTGATCCGGCCCATGTCGACTATGAATTTGACCGCTCGCCGTATGACGCGCGCGTCTACTTCGGCGTGGGCAAGCCGGATTCGTCGCAGGATCTTGTGTTCGGCCCGAATATTGCCGACTGGCCCGCCCAGATCGCAATGCCGGAGAATCTGCTGCTCGATGTGGCCAGCGCGATCTACGACCCGGTTACGACGACAGATGAGCTGATTCCGTCCGGTGAGACATCTTCGTATCGCTCCAATCCCATCAAGCTGGCAGAGTTCACACTCTCTCGCAAGGATCCGCAGTATGTCGGCCGCGCGAAGAAGATCCATGACCTGGAACTGCTCCGCCGCGCTGATCCGGCCGATCCGCAGGTGCAGGCAGTGATGCTTGGTCATGATGCGGCGGTGACCGGCCTCGGTTCGCTTGTTATGTCGCTGCGCCCGGGCGACGGCTCGGCGCGTGAGCAGGCGGCTTCGTGCCAGAGAGTGCTCGGCGGCTGCGCAAACCTCTGCGAGGATTATGCGACCAAGCGCTATCGCTCGAATGTCATTAACTGGGGTATGGTTCCGTTCACCGTGACGGATATCGCATCTTACAATATCCAGCCGGGTGACCGGCTCTATGTGCCGGGAATTCGCGCGGCGCTGGAGCAGGGCCTGAGTAGTATTGAAGGTGTGCTCTATCAGGCGGGAATCGGCCGCCCGATTGAGTTGAAGATAGAGAATCTGGCCAAAGAGGATCGTGACATCATTCTCGCCGGCTGTCTGATCAACTATTACGCATAAACAAAGGGAGTGTTGCATTCGGCACAGCAACATAAGGCAGTATTTTAAGTGGCTCAGCGTGCTGTGCCGAAACGAAGTTTGCCCTAAGGGCAAGTGAAGCTGCCATTAGGCAGTGAAGCTACTTCGTAGCGAAGTTTGCTTCGCAAGTGGTTTTGGGGCAAACTTCACTTCACATTTGCCCATAAGGCAAATACTTCACTGTACTTTGTTGCAACTTCACTTCAAACCACAGGTTTGAAACTTCACAAAAAAGATTCCACCCGAAAAAGAATGTTTCTTCTTCGGGTGGTTTTGTCTGATACAGTAACAAGCAGGGAATTTGCACGGCAAATTCCCTGCTTGTTTTATGGAAATACTTCCTTATCGGGAGTCAGCTTTTTGCA
>CAZUKJ010000199.1:0-2914 GCA_964620855.1 uncultured Oscillospiraceae bacterium | reverse complement strand
CTGGAGTTCCTGGCCGACGATGAGCTGCTTGAGGTCACGCCGGAGAATATCCGCATCCGCAAGCGCCTGCTCAGCCATGCCGACCGCATGAGAGCTGCCAGCAAGAAATAATGGATTGCAAGGCCGCGTCCTTTTGGACGCGGCCGTTTTCGTGCGGCAAGAGGGATAGCGGTGCGGTTTTTCCTCTGGGAAGCTTTACAAAATTTTCATCATTCCGCGCTAGGACTATGGTATAGTGGACATGAGAGGAGGGCGACCAGCTTGAATATCCTGTTTTTTCTGACGCCGAAGGCGGAGTGCTGCACCGTAGAAGATGACGATACCGTCCGGCAGGCGATTGAGCGCATGGAACATAACGACTATACCTCGCTGCCGATCGTGGCGCGCAGCGGCGAATATCGCGGCACGCTGACCGAAGGAGATCTGCTCTGGGCGTACAAAAATCTCTGCGGCGGCGATATGAAGCGTGCCGAGCAGATTTGCATTATGGATATCGCGCATCGCTGCGACAATCAGCCGGTCAATGTCAGCACAGATATGGAAGACCTGTTTCACAAGGCCATTGACCAGAACTTTGTCCCGGTCATCGACGACAAATCGGCGTTTATCGGGATCATCCCGCGCAAAAAGATCCTTCAGTACTGCCTGGAATGCTACATTTGCCAGCCGGCTGCAATCGTATAAAAAGAAAGTGAACGGGAGTGTTGCAAAATGCAACACTCCCGTTTTCGGTTTATTCGGCGGCGCAGCTGCCAATCACGGCGGCAATGGCCTCGGCCAGCGGCTGCATGGAGCGCAGTGCCTGCGCGAGTGTGTTGCCGGATGCGCCGACTTCCACGAGCAGTGAGCCAAATGTCGCGTGCTGATTAAAACGTTCCGTCCGCAGGTCGATCTGGCGGCATAGCCCGGAGTATTCCCGGTTCAAAAGCGCCTGAAGCCGGGCGGCCAATGCCAGATTTTCCTGCCAGTTTGGGTGCTGGAGGCCGCCTTCATCCGTGCCGACGACAAACATCAGCTGTGCGGCGGAACATCCATCAATCGTGCTCGTTACAGCAACGGCCGAGCCGTCGGCATTTTCCGCGGCGTCGCGGTGCAGGTCGATCACGATGCGGATCGACGGATATTCCGCCAGATAGTCCTCGATGACAGACAGCGTGCGGGTATAAGAGCCGTTGTAGGTCGGATAGTCCCGGATGCCGGTATCGTGAATCGTGCGGATTCCCAGTGCCTCGAGCTGCGAGGCCAGCTCTGTGCCGACGCGCACGATGTTGTAGTCCGTGTCCTCGGTGCGCAGTGTGTCGGATGCTTCGTATTCCCAACCGGGTTCTGCGGCATAGGCTTCCGTGGCATGTGTGTGGATGATGAGCACCTGCGGCCCGGCCTGTGAGAAGCTGAGCTTCAGCTCCTGCGTGAGCAAACTGAGGAGATCGGGTGAGTAGGAACTTGTCCCGCCAACGACGAGCGTGTCGGCGTCGGCCTGTGTAAATACCAGCGGTTCGGGCGCTGTTTCCTCGGCGGCCGGTTCTGCCTGCGTCTCCGACGCCGACTCGTCCTCCGGCGTCTCCGATTCCGGGGCTGGCTCCGGCTCGGGTTCCTGCGCCGCGACGGCTGTAGATCCGCCTAAGCTGACGCGCATTATGGCGGCGGCGACAGCAGGGTTGCCAGCCGTCTCGCGGACTGCGGCCTGCGCGCTTTCACTGGTGGCAAACCGAAGCAGCAGCGCGATTGCCAGCACGGCTGCACAGAGCCCAAACTGCCGACCCTTTCCTTCGTAATGTTTCATGGATATTCACTCCCCTATAGCCTATGCACGGCCCGGGCGGATCAGAACCGATTTTTGGGTCCCTTTTCATACGGCCCTGTACCATTTTTGTGCAGAATACCTGTGGCAATGACTTGCATAATCTGTTTTATCGTGATAAACTATTAGATGCATAGATTAGACTCTCGTGCTACGTTAAAAAATTTTGAAAGGGGTTCCTAACTATGGCTCAGTACAAAATCCAGAGAAAAAAGGGCGCTGAGGGCAGCACCATTTATACTTACACTGCTCCCGGCCACAACGAGTGTGTTCCGACTCGTCTGCATGACCCGGCCGATGTCGACGGCGGCAAGATGATTCAGGGCATCACCTACTTTGTCCCGGGCGGCGGCTGTGATTATGGCGCCAACCCGCTCGAGTCCATCTACTACATCCTCGAGGGCCAGATGACTCTCAAGACCGAAGACGGCGAGACCGTTCTCAACGAGGGTGATTCCTTCCACTGCTGCGGCGGCTGCCCGAAGTCCGTCACCAACATGGGCACCACCGTTACCAAGATGCTCGTCACCCTGCTCCCGCCGCAGGGCTAATATCCGCCGCAAAACCTGTTTTGCGGCGTGGGGATCACGCTTCGCTGCGCGCACTCCCTCCGGTCGCACACTTCGCTTCGCGAGCGGAATTTTTTCCGACGCGCATGTCGCCGGAAAAAATGATTTGTAACGGATTCGCGCCGTGCGCGGCGCGAACTCTGCGAGGCTTCGCCCCTGCGAAGACCCACACATAAACAACTATACTTATTTAAGGAGTCATGTATCATGCCCAAGGTTTTTAATGGCAACTATGCCGATATCTTTGATATCTCCGGCAAGAAGGCCGTCGTCGTTGGCGGCGCCGGTGGTTTCGGTAAGGAAATCGCCATCGCGTTCGCGCAGCGCGGTGTCGACGTTCTCATCTCCTCCCGCCGTGAGGATGCCCTGATCGCTGCTTGCGAGGACATCAAGGCGAAGGCTGCTGAAGGCGTCAAGGTCACCTACTTCGCCGGCGACGCCGGTGACGAAGAGACCGTCAAGGCCATGCTCGCTTACACCGTCTCCGCCGAAGGCCTCGGCGGCTGCGACATTCTCGTCAACTCTCAGGGCTACAACAAGAAGA
>CAZUKJ010000198.1:0-2919 GCA_964620855.1 uncultured Oscillospiraceae bacterium | reverse complement strand
GATGAGGGGAGACGGATTGCCACGGCGCTGCGCGCCTCGCAATGACAAATTACGGTAGTCCATCGAATTGTTTCGCGCCTTCCAATGACAAATTACGGTAGACCGTCGAATTGTTTCGCGCCTTCCAATGACAGATTTTGGGGTATGGGTGCAGGAAGATCACGCATGGGTGTATGCAGCTGCATGGAATTGACAAGCTCCTGGTTGTCGGGTACAATAGCATTACCCAAAACGGTGTGGAGGTGTAACATGAAACAATGCATGGATGCGGAAAATCTGCACCGCAGATTGAAGAAAATCATCGGTCAGGTTCAGGCGATTGATCGCATGGTGGATGAGGATGTGCCTTGCGAGGATATTTTGCTGCAGATCAACGCGGCAAAGTCGGCGCTCAATAAGGTCGGGCAGGTGGTGCTCGAAGGTCATATCAAGCACTGCGTCAAAGACGGCCTCGAACATGGCGATGCCGAGAAAACCATCGAGCAGTTTACCAAAGCAGTCGAGCGATTTGCCAATATGCAGTAATATGGATGGAGTAAGGACAGTCAGAAGACTGTCCTTTTTCATTGGCCATCTTGACAGAACATACCCCAGGGGGTATACTCTACCTATACCCCCTGGGGTATCGGAAAGAGGGAGAATCATGAAAAAATGCATGGAATCGCTTGAAGGCGCGCTGGAGTGGGGCGGCGTCAAAAAAGAGATGATCTGTCTGGTGCTGTCCGGCATCGCGCTGCTGATCAGCATATTCGACTTGCTGCCGCTGCCGTTTGATGCGGCGTGGGTAGCGATCATACTCTGCGGTGTGCCCATCGTGCTCGAAGCCATCATCGGACTGGTCACGGCATTTGACATCAAGGCAGATGTGCTCGTGTCGCTGGCGCTGATCGCCTCCGTGCTGATCGGTGAGGATTTCGCCGCCGGTGAAGTGGCATTTATTATGCAGCTCGGCGCGCTGCTCGAAGACCTGACCGTGGCCAAGGCCAGAGAGGGGATCGAAAAGCTCGTCCACCTGACGCCGCAGACCGCAAGAGTGTTAGACGGCGACAGCGAACGCATCATCCCCGCTGAGCAGGTGAAGATTGGAGACCGAATCCGCGTGCTGCCCGGCGAGACCATCCCGGTCGACGGTGTGATTGTCTCCGGCGAGACCTCGATCAATCAGGCGGTCATGACCGGAGAATCCCTGCCGGTGGATAAGTCTGCGGGCGATGAGGTCAGCTCCGGCACGGTCAACCAGTTCGGCGCGTTTGAGATGGAGGCCACGCGAGTGGGCGAGGACAGCTCCATTCAGCGCATGATCCGGCTTGTGCAGTCGGCCGACGCCGGAAAGGCCAGAATTGTCCGGCTTGCAGACCGTTGGGCGACATGGATCGTCGTCATCGCCCTGACGGCCGCTGCGCTGACCTGGATCGTCACGCGCGAAATCATCCGGTCGGTCACGATCCTCGTTGTGTTCTGCCCGTGCGCGCTGGTGCTTGCGACACCGACGGCCATCATGGCGGCCATCGGCAATGCCACAAAGCACGGCTTCCTCGTCCGGGAGGGCGACGCACTCGAACGCCTTGCCGCAGTTACCCGTATCACCTTTGACAAGACCGGCACGCTGACTCACGGTACGCCGCAGGTGACGGCGGTGAAAAGCCAATGCGATCTGACGGAGGAGGAGCTTTACATTCTGACTGCCGCTGCAGAGCAGTATTCCGAACATCCGCTGGGTAAGGCCATCGTTCGCTGCTGCAGAAAGCAGACGAAGCAGGAGCTCCCCGCCGCCGAGCAGTTTGTGATGCTGCCCGGTCAGGGTGTGTCGGCCGTCGTGGCGGGAAAGTCTGTCAAGGCGGGTAATCTGAAGCTGGTGAGCGATGAGGTGATCCTGACAGCGCCGCTGGCGGCGGAGATCGGGAAGCATCTCAATGCCGGAGGTACGGTGATTTTCGTCTGCATCGACGGCGCGCTGGCCGGTTATCTGGTGCTGACTGACACAATCCGCACCGAGAGCGCAGATATGATCGCGCAGCTGCACGAGCTGGGCGTCGAGCCGGTTCTGCTCACGGGCGACAATCGAAACGCCGCCGCTGCCATCGCCGCGCAGGTGCACATCGGCAGCATCCATGCGGGCTGTCTGCCGGAGGATAAGCTCAACCACATCGGCTCGTATCAGGCGCGGGGCGATCGGGTCTGTATGGTTGGAGACGGCATCAACGACGCCCCGGCGCTGAAAAAGGCGGATGTGGGCATTGCGATGGGCGGTGTCGGCAGCGATATTGCCGTCGATGCGGCTGATATCGCGCTGGTGGATGATGAGATCAGGGAGCTTCCGCACCTGCTGTCGCTCTCGAAGCGCATGATGCGGACGATCCGGTACAATCTGGCATTCTCGATGGGCCTGAACTTTCTTGCGATCGTGCTGGCGATCACCGGCGCGCTCGGGCCGGTTGTCGGCGCACTGGTGCACAACGCCGGTTCTGTGCTGGTCATCCTCAACTCGGCGCTGCTGCTCAGATGGAAAAAGCGAAACTAAGTGCAAAACAGCGAGGCTTGCCAATCCGGCAGGCCTCGCTGGCTGCTCTGACCGTTCAAAATTTTTTTGCAGGAAAGCACGAAAAGGATTGCAGAAATCGTTCGAGTTATGTAGAATAGAGATATCTGGTCTGCCCCCTCGCTGTTTCGCGCGGGGGTTGTTGTGGTTAAAGCCGACAGCTGCCGGTTTTAATAAATCAAATTCCAATAGTTTTTTGAAATTGAAGGAGGAAACAAACGTGAAGAAATTGATTGCATTGGTTTTGGTCGTGATTCTGGCATTTTCCATGGTCGCCTGCAGCAGCTCGCAGGCGGATAAGACCGATGAGACGGAGTCCAGCTTTAAGGTCGGCGCGATCTACATCAACAGCAAGAACGACACCGCCGGCTACACCTTCG
>CAZUKJ010000197.1:0-3011 GCA_964620855.1 uncultured Oscillospiraceae bacterium | reverse complement strand
GCCGAGCGCGAGCGGATTCGTCAGGAAAAGGCCGCGGAGGAAGAACGCCTCCGTGCCGAGCGGATGGAGCGCGAGCAGGAAGAACGCCGCAGAAGCAAACTGCTGCAGAAAGAGCTCGATTACTTCACCGACAACCTGCAGAAGCATCTCGATGCAAGAGCGGCCGCCGCTGCCAGGAAGGACGAACTGCCGGAGGACTTTGCCGATGCGGTTGCCGTGATGGAAGAAATGCAGCAGCGCCGGAAAGAGCACGACGAGCGCGAGCGCAAGCGCAGGAAGGAAGAGCAGGAGCGCCTTCGCCGCGAGAAGAAGCTGGCCGCGGAGCAGCAGCAGCGCGAAGAGGCCGAGCGCATCGAGCGCGAGCGGATCGCTGCGCTCGAAGCACAAGAGCGCGCGCGCCGCGAGCAGGAAGAAAAAGACGAGCAGCTTCGCCGTGAGCGTGAAGAGGCCGACCGCGCCGGTACGCAGAGCTATGTGGATGAACTTCTGGTCTTTACGAATCTGCTGCCGCAGCGCCTGAAAATGCGGGAAGAGTATCTGGAACAGATCCGGAAGGAAAACGAGCAGCGCGCGCTGGAACGCCAGAAGCGCTTGCAGGCACGCGCCGCTGCAGGGAGAAAGTAAACGCCGCATAGAGGTCATGCCAGATGAAAAAGATCTATACCAAGTTAATAGCGATCACACTGGTATTGGCGCTGTCTGCCGTGATGCTCGTCATGTCGTCGTATGCGTGGTATGTGATTTCCAGCAGCCCGGAGCTGGAGGGAATCCAGCTGACCATCGGCGGCGGCAGCACGATCCTCGTTGCAGCGGATATGACCGTGGAGCAGGACGGAGAGCTGCTGCACTATCCGGCGAACTTTTCCAGCACGCTGAATTTCAGTGTGCATGAAAGCTACCGGTATCTGCACGGCTTGTCCGCGCTGACGCCGGTCTCCACAGCCGATGGGAAGAACTGGTTCATCCCGGTTTATTATGACCTTGGGGATGCACAGGTGCTCGACGGAGAGGTTCTCTCCGGAACGCTCAAGCCCATTGGGGAGTACATTTTGGACACCTCGCTTTCTTATGCCAATCTCACGGAAGAGGACGCAGAGAAAGCCTCTTATGGCAACTATATTTGCCTTGATTTCTGGGTGGTTTCACCCGGCGACGACTATACGCTTCGCATTTCAACCGGCGATAACAGCAGCGGCAGCTTTGTCATTGGCCTGCAGGAAGCGGTGGTCAGCGAAACCGGCGGATATACGCTGGTCGACAGCAGCACGGACGCCTCCGAGTGCGTCCGGGTTGGATTTTTGGTCGACACGGAATCCGTCAGCGAGGCTGCGTATGCGGCCTATGAAAAGAGCAGTTCTCATTCGTCGCAGTATACCAGCCTGCGGGGTTCGTTTGCAGACGATGCAGCCTCCCGCTTTACCATTTACGAGCCGAATGCCGATTCGCACAATGTGTCCGGTCAGGCTGAAGACGGCGCTTATTCGATCACGACGCCCATCGGTCTGCTTGGCGGCAGGCGAGTCTATACGGACATCCGCGACAGACTCACGGTGCAGCTTGCAAGCTCGTGGGCGCTGACTGCGCTGGAAGAGACAACGATCATTGAGCAGCAGTTTCAGACTGCCGCGGCCGGACAGACCGTGCAGTCGCTCGAAGATCTTACCAACGAATTTTATCTGGAATACCTTGACGGACAGGTCAGCCCATATGTCAGTCAGGGCCGGTTTATAAAAACGACAAGCAGCCTTTACAATGCTGCCGACGGCTTTGGGCTCGCGGCACAATCGCTGCAGACGCTCACCACCGCCGGTGCGACAGATGATGTGTATATCGTGCAGCTCGAGCAGAATGTGCCGCAGCGCATCCGTCTGTTTATCTGGCTTGAGGGCGAGGACGTCGACTGTGTCAACAGCGCGAGCAGTTCCGCGTTTGCGTTCAGCATTGAGCTGGCGGGCAGCAATCAGGAATAAATGATGACAACAACGATGGAAAACAAGGAAATACAGGAAAAACCCATCCGGCGGCGGATCAACGCGCTCATCACCGTGCTGCTGGTTCTGGCGGTGCTGCTGTGCCTGTTTGTTGCAATTCAGGCGCTGAGTCAGGGATATGTCAACATCGGCGGCTACAGCCTGTTTCGTGTTGTGACGGGCAGTATGGAACCGACCATACCGGTCGGTGCGCTGCTGCTCTCGCACGAGGTGGAGATGGACGCCGTTGAGGTTGGCGATGTGATCTGCTTCCGGGCGCAGGAATCCGCGATTTTTGGAAAGATGATGACGCATCGCGTCACGCAGATCCAGTATGCCGCAGACGGCAGTTTGCAGTTTATCACAAAGGGCGACGCCAATCTTTCGACAGATGGATATTATGTGACAGCCGCCAATCTGGTCGGCAAAGTCATCTGGTACACGGGGGCGAATCATGTGCTTTCAAAGTTCTTCTCGTTTTTTACCAACAAGATCGGGTTTCTTGCCTGCATCGTATTCCCGTGCCTTCTGGTCTCCGGTCTGATCCTTCGGGACTGCGTCCGGAACATCCGCAATGAACTGCAGCAGGCAGTGGACGAGTTGGAGCAGGAACCGGAGTCGGATCTGCTGACCACGGAAGAATACCGGCAGGTGTATGAAAAGGTTTATGCAGAGCTATTGGAGGAGTTGAGGCAAAGTGCTGAAGAACAAACAAAATCAGAGCCAGAGTCAGCACAGCAGCACTCCGACGCTCTTTCGGGTTCGTAAAAGCGTCCGCCGTCAGGCGCTGCTTGCCGCGCTGACGCTGGCGCTCACGCTGGTGCTCATTTTTGCAATGACGGCCGCCTGGTACACCAACATCGTGCAGACGAACGGCCTCGTTTTCAAAGCGGCGCAGTGGGGATTTGAAGGGACGGTCACCGTCGATGAAAGCCCCATTCAGGCAGCTCCCGGCGATGAAGGCGTGATTGCGCTGACGGCCGAAAATACCGGCGATACGCTCACCGCGGTCAGCGTCAACATTTCCAAGGCCAGAATGTC